>NZ_CP160680.1:600000-792500 GCF_040784935.1 Lewinella sp. LCG006
CCAGAACTGGTATTTCCTTATGATGTCCAACTGGAAGATGGTTCTATTCTGACCATTGAGTCGCGCGACGACTTGGAAATCATCCTTGAAGATTGTGGATTTGATCCCAACCGCCCTAATCGCCCGCGCGGCGGTAGCCATGGCCAATTTGGTGGCCTAAACCACTGCTTCAACATTGTATTCCCGCTTACGGTAGCGTTCCCCGACGGAACAGCACTTACCGTTGCCGACCGTCAGGAACTCGCAGCTGCGATCCGTGAATGGCGGATCAACAACCCCGATGCCGAAGAGCGCCCTACACTAGCCTATCCTTATGATGTAGAATTGCAAGATGGCACTATCCTTACCATTAGCAGCGATGAAGACCGTGCCGATTTGCGCGAAACTTGTGGCGGCCCTGTTGGTGATGGCCACGGCGAACCTTGCTTCACCGTCAACTTTCCGGTAACTATAGGTTTTCCTGATGGCACGACCGTTGAAGTCAACAACCGTGAAGAAGCCCTCACTGCTATCATGGAATGGGCAGAAGCCAACCCAGGTGCTACCGAGCGCCCCAGCATCGTCTTCCCTATTACTGTCACCTTCACCGAAGATGGTACTACGCAGGAAGTAAATTCTCGCATGGAATTGCGCCAACTGCGCCGTGATTGCCACTAAAAGTAGAGATGTACGTGATGTTGATACCGCCACTTTGGGTAGAGGATAGAGGGATTTTTACCTCTTTTACCTTGCCATAGCACAGGTCTTCATCGCTACAAAGAACACTAAGCGACCAATATAACTTTCCCTCAAGGATGTGTCTTCATCAACGAAGGCAAACATCCTTGGGGGATTTTTTTTAAAATAAAGGAACCGGACAGCGAACTTAATCGCTGCCCGGCCCGGAATAATAGCAACTATCTACTTATCTCCAATTGCCCTTCTGAAGATAATAAAAACACCCTTGCGGGTCGGACTTTTCAGCCCGGACTGATCGACACGCCTCTAATCATAGGGGATAAGCGCTCGACCGGCCCGAAATGTCAGGCATTCCGTTCAAAAATTGGATTGCATGCCGCCATTGGTATGCGTGTGTATTCAGATTTCCTTCTCAATTTCTTTTTCTTATTAGTGCTCCCCCGACCTTTCCGAAGATCGGCCGGGGAGTGCCCTAATGAACAGTGTGTGTTTCCTCAAGTGCTTTACAAAGCAACTCATAGGGTTAAAGGAGATCAGCTCATCCACTGATCTGGCTTTAGGTGTATACTTTGGGACCATACGTCCAACTCAAAAAACAGGTGTTAATGGGGTTTTAGTTCCTAATAACTTCTCAAAGTGAGGGCGACAATGCGTGCATCACCGCCCACCAAACTAAGTGAGTCTTAAGGACAGATTAAGTCTTTCTGGGGTTTCAAATAAAAGCCGCATTCTTTTATGCCGCCTGTATTGTTTAGGTTGTTTCCTTCTGAATACGCTACAAATGTAGGAGCAAGTAAGCCGCCAGGGAAACCATATTTCGATTTTTATTCGACATTCTAAGCACATTCATAAAACTATAAATTACTTAAAATCAATTATATACAACTTTATAAATTCTTTTTTCTAACGACGCTACTTTCTTGAAAAAAAATCTCATTTTAAGTTCTTCTTAACGCCTCAAGGTTTTTTTAAGATTTTCTTAGGGTATCTTAAATTGTAGTTAAACCAATAACCGGCATAGGGTGAGTAGAGGATTAGCCCGCATCTTTCGGCATACAACAGATGCTCTATTTCCGCATCACTTAACACTACTGTTTATGAAAATACAAATCCTATTTCTTTCAACGCTCCTTGGTGTGCTGTTTTCCGCTATGCTCAGCGCCGCCAGCTATGGGCCACCGATCAAAGCCTTTCACCGCTCCGATTTTCAGGGCGAGCGAATAAACATCCACGCTGATTGGTCCGTGAACTCCCCACACGATTACTGGAACGACGCCATCAATTCCCTCATCGTCCCCCGTGGCTACGAAGCGCACTTGTTTGAGCATGGCGGTTTCCGGGGCGATTACATCGTCGTTCGGGGCCAGTGGTCCAGCCGTCAAGACCGCTATTGGTATAATCGTATTTCTTCCATCAGGCTCGTACCTATTGCCCATCCAAGAGGCCACTACCACCAGGGGCCACCACCCTCTCATATCTGTGGTCCTGCTTGCAACGCCAACTGTGGCTACCTTCCGGCGCCTACCATCACGGCCTTTGAGCACCACAGCTTCGGCGGAGCGTCCTTTACCATCACTGGTGAATGGTCGGCGATCTATTCCGATGATTTCTGGAACGATCGCATCAGCTCTATCTACGTCCCTCGGGGCTACGCCGTCATCCTTTATGAAGATGCCTATTATCGGGGCCGCTCCGTCGTACTTGAGCACAGTTGGAGCCCCTATACCAGCGAAGATTTCTGGAACGACCGGGTAAGTTCCATCCGGGTGGTTCGGCGTTAAATTAAAAACCCCGTATTTTGTCCACATGATCATCCACCTCTTCGCACCCTTTTTCAGTGGCAGCCACCAACGGTGGGCCGAAGGTTATGCCCGGCACAGTCAGCATACAGTTCGGCTCTTTACCCTACCGGGGCGCCACTGGAAATGGCGAATGCACGGTGCTGCCGTACAGTTGGCACAAGCATTTCTGGCGCAAACAGAGCAACCCGACTTATTGCTGACTACAGACATGCTTGATACGGCCACCTTTCTGGCGTTGACGCGCAAGAGGACGGCCAACTTACCCGTAGCGGTCTATTTTCACGAAAACCAGCTTACTTATCCTTGGTCTCCCACGGATGAAGATGTACCGTTGCAAAGAGATCGTCACTATGGCTGGCTCAATTACACCTCCGCCCTCGCTGCGGATACTGTGCTATTCAATTCTCATTATCACCAACAAAGTTTTCTCAGCGCATTACCCAACTACCTCCAGGCTTTCCCCGATTATCAAGGGCTCGCTACGGTCGACCAGCTTGCAGCAAAATCTCAGGTACTTTATCTCGGGATGGATCTACTCTCAGAAAAGGAGAACAAGCTCTCAAAAGGCAATACTCCTATATTGCTATGGAATCATCGCTGGGAATACGACAAACACCCCGATGCCTTCTTTCGAATCTGCGAGCAGTTAAAACTGGATGGGCTCAAGTTTCAGTTGATTGTCTTAGGCGAGCGATACGCTAAAGCACCGCCTGTTTTTGCTCACGCCCGAGAAGTGTTGAAGGACGAAATCATCCACTGGGGCTTTGCCAAGGACAAAGGAGAATATACCCATTGGCTACAAAAAGCGACCATCTTGCCCGTTACCAGCAAGCAGGATTTTTTTGGCGGCAGCATCGTCGAGGCCATGTATCACGGCGTCTACCCGCTACTTCCTAATCGGCTTGCTTATCCCGAGCATATTCCTCACGATTTCCACGCACAACATCTCTACGAAACGGAGGAGGAGCTTTTTGAAAAACTACAGCAACTTATTCTTCCTTCCAAAGCCTTTACCCAACATGACATCTTCCGCAAATGGGTGGCCCACTACGATTGGCAACAGCTGGCTTCCGTTTACGATCAAAAGATGGAAAGTGTTGTCAAATCAGGAAACTAGTACCTATTTACAACTTCGCCACCTTTAAAAACTCGCCTAATCGACTGAGTTGTCGTTGCCAATCAGCATCGTTGGCAACCTCCAGACCTTTGGTCATTACTTCCTGGCGGGCGTAGAATAGATCCTGGCTGCGCCAAAGATTAACATTCAACTTGAGGGCGTGAATTTGCTCGTAGATTTTCACCAAAGCCCGCAGCTGATCGTAATATTTCAGCTCGGGCCGAAGTGCTTTTTGCTCCTGATACAGGCGGTTGGCAGCCAACAAGCTTACTTCTGAAGCATGAACGACGGCAACATCCCATTTCTGGAATTCCTCCACGAGGTGACGTAAGTGTCGACGATCCAACTCCTCTTGGCGGAAGAAGGCTTCTAAATCTTCATTGAGCACGTATTTTATGGCCGTTTTATAAGCCCCCGGAAGCGGAATATCACTGTTGAGCATACTGGTCATCAGCTGGTAGTTGCTGTTGTAGATGTCTCTAAAGTCAAGCTCAATGGCTTTTAGGCTACGGTCCGTAATTTCTTTTAGCACCTTCCTTTTCTCATCCCTAAACAGGTGCCAAATACTGAACTTTTCAGAATCTATGTAACTCTGCATAACCGCAATCACCTTGCCTAAATCCGGGGTCCGGAAAGCCTCTACCGTGTCCTCTACCATCTTATCAAAATCTTTCCTGGGCATCTGGGTGCTGAGGTTACCGATGATATTCTGCTTGCCCAGATGCAATGCGGCAAAGCTAAAATGCTTTCTTGAGCGCGTAATTCGCGACCGAATGGTTACCCGACCGAGAACCAGGCTCTGCTCACCAGCCACCAGTTTTTCCAACACCTCGCTTTCCGTAGTGTAATTGAACAAGGTCATTTTCTCCGGAAACTTTTCGAAGATCGAGGCCGTAGCAAAGTGCATGCCCACCCGTTCCAGGTTCACGCGTGCAGGTTCCACAAATTTCTGGTAACTCACCGCACCATTTTCATAAACATTACTGGGAGCTTCTGCCAGGCGCGCAACAAATTCTGCGTGCAAATCGAGGTCACCTACTTGTTTAGCGTAATAAATCGCCCGGTTGGCATACTGTAAAATCTGATTGGTTTCCAGTCCACTGATTTCGTCAAAAAACCAGCCACAACTGGTATACATCAAGATGGCCTGCCGCTGCATTTCCAACAACCTTCTCAGTTGAATCTCTTCGTCTTCGAGCAATGCACGGGTCGTATGTTTGAGCAAGAAGGCTTTCCAAGTCTTCTCTTCACGATCCATAATGATCTCAATATAATCATTACGAGCAGCCCAGGGATCAGCCAACAGCTTACCTGCTTCCCGTTCGTACAGCGGCACCAGCAAGTCGCGCAACCAGTCGAGCGTCTCACGCAAGGGAGCTCGCCAGGCTTGTGTCCATCCAGGTCGGCCACCACTGTTACAGCCACAATTGCTGCGCCAGCGCTCTACGCCGTGCACACAACTCCAGGAAGAGTTATCGTAAATTTCAGCTTCCCAATGAGGGGGGTTGGTTGCAAGAAAGGCCGCGTAATTGGTGAGCGTCACAGAAGGGTGTGCTTCCAGATAGCGCAGACAATCGGCCAGCGCCATCTCTCCTTTTTTATGGTGATGCCCATAGCTTTCACCATCGGTAGCAATGTGGGCCAATTGTACTTCGTCATTGCCATCGAGTGTACTGATGATACGCTCCGCAAAACGGGGGCCATTGTTTAGTAATCCTTCAAAAGCTACACCTTGTGAGACGTGGCCATCGTAGAAAAAGACCGTCATACTCCGACCACTCTTCAGGGCTACCCGATAAGGTCTACGGGGATCAACAGTGGCATGATCAAGGTTGATCCATTCATCCGCTGCTTTGGCACGTACTGCCTTGGCCTGGCGCGGAGCCAGAATCGTAAATTTCACATCAAAATCAGCCAATACCTCCAGAGTAGCCAGATCCACCGCCGTTTCTGCCAGCCAAATTCCTTCGGATTTACGCCCGAAGCGTTTTTCAAAATCTCGCAAACCCCAGGCCACTTGGGTGTATTTGTCACGCTCATTAGCTAGCGGCATAATAAGGTGACTATAAACCTGGGCTATTGCCGATCCGTGACCATTAAAATACTCGCGCGATTGCCGGTCTGCTGCTAAAATTGCTGCGTAAGTATCGGGGTCAGCTTGTTCCATCCACGAAAGAAGGGTAGGACCAAAATTGAAGCTGATCCGCGCGTAGTTATTAACAATTTTATTGATATAACCTTTGTCATCAATGATTCGCGCCCGAGCATTAGGCGCATAGCACTCAAAATTTATCCGCTCGTTCCAGTCGTGATACGGGGCAGCGCTATCTTGCGTTTCCAAAACTTCCAACCAGGCATTTTCGCGCGGAGGTTGGTAAAAATGACCATGAATACAAGCGTATTTTTTTGATTTATTCATCACGTGGTTGAATTGAACGGTAGTTTACAACAAAACTATCCTTTTACGAACAGGCATCTCCGAAGAGCATTCCCAACAACGAAAGTAGATATTGTGGCCAAAATAAGGTGCTAGTCTGATTTTCATCCAAGATTAAGTGATTTTCATAGAATTTTTTACCGCCGCTATTACGGCTTGTAGTATGTTTAAATGCATTTTGTAGCAACAGTATATTTTACTCGGAATATTTTTTTATCCCGGGGTGCTTGCCCTTAGTTATTTCTCTGGGGAGCAGCTGCGAAAAACCTTGTCTTATGACCCGACTCATTATCTTACTTTCTTTCTGTAGTTTCGTGCAAGTAATGAACGCACAAGAAACATGGAGTTTAGAAACTTGCGTAAAACACGCTTGGGAAAACAACCTCACTGTTCAACAGGCTCAGCTTAACACCCGCAATGCGGAGTTAAGCCAAAAACAAAGCCAATTCAACCGTTTACCTACTGTGAACGGCTCCGCCAGTGCTGGTTTCCAATTTGGTCGTACTATTGACCCCACGACCAACACCTTTAACAATACCCGTATTGGATTCAATAGTTATGGTATCAATGCTGGTGTAATTCTTTTTGATGGCAACCGCATCAATAGCGAAGTACAGCAATCACATTACGATTTGCAAGCCATAAAACTGGAGGGAGAAAATACGCGACAGACCGTTGCTTTAAATGTCTCCACAGCTTACCTCAACATTCTTCTGAGTGAAGAGCAACTTGCCAATGCACAAACCCAACTCTCCTTGTCCAACCAGCAACTCGCCCGTACGGCGCGTTTGGTCGAAGTAGGACAATTAGCACCCAATGCACGACTGGATTTAGAGGCCCAGATAGCCCGCAACGAACAATCCATTATTGAAGCGCAAAATGCGGTCGATATTGGTTATTTAAACCTCAAGCAACTGTTACAGCTCGATCCAGCGGCGGACTTGGTTTTGGAAAAACCCGAAGCAAACATTGAAGATCAGGCACTGGTGAGAACCTTCACCCTGGAGGAAGTGTATCGCACTGCATTGCAAGCTCAACCTGGTGTTGCCGCAGCTCAGGCGCGCCTGGAAAGCAGTAAGATAGGTGAAAAGGTAGCACGCTCTGGTAACTTACCGACCCTCAATTTATTTGGCAATCTAAACACCAACTACTCTAGTGTAGCCCGCGACTTCAACAATCCGAACACCGACAACGCCATGTTGGTACCCAATGACCCCATTCCCGTAGAAATAGATGGCAACACCATTGATGTGGTCTTCTTCAGCACGGAGGGCATTACTTTCCCCAACCAAAGCTTCACAGATCAGCTGAACCAGAACTTTGGACAATCGGCCGGCTTGAGTCTGAGTGTTCCGATCTACAACAACCACCGTAACAACATCAACCGGGAACGAGCCCGCCTGAATGTGATCAGTGCCGAACTCACGGCAAGGCAAGTAACCGACCAGCTAAAAACCGACGTACAATCGGCCATCACCGGCTTCAGGGCGGCACGCAACGGCTACCTGGCAGCTCAACGCTCCCAAAACGCCGCAGAAGCCGCTTACAACGATGCTCAAAGACGCTTTGACGTTGGTGCCATAAACACCTTCGAATTCAACAATGCTGTTGACAATCTTGATGTTGCCCGCAGAGAGCTGACCCGTGCCAAATACCAACTGCTCTTCAACCTCAAAGTTGTTGAGTTCTATATGGGGCAACCTTTATAAAAAAATTCAGAAAACAAAAAACCACTCCATGTCCACTCCTAAGAAGAATCGCCGCTGGCTATATATTGGCCTGCTAGTTGTTGCGATTATTGTTGTAAGCGCACTGACGTTTGCTAATCGCGAACCTGAAGGCACCAAGGTATTTACCGAAGAAACGACCTCCCGAAACATTCAGGAAACGGTCTCTGCCAGCGGTAAAATTTTCCCTCAGACGGAAGTCAAAATCAGCTCTGATGTTTCGGGAGAAATTGTAGAACTCCTGGTGGAAGAAGGCGACTCTGTTACCGCAGGGCAGTTGTTGGCAAAAATCGACCCCGATACTTACCAATCGCAAGTTCAGCGAGGGGTAGCAACGGTCAATAGCGCCATGGCTAGCCAGGCCAATTCCCGCTCTCAAATCGAAGCGTCGAAGGCACAGGTCAAGCAGATTGAAGCGCAACTGCAGAACGCCCGTGAAATCCACACCCGCAACGAAGGACTCTACAAGGAGGGAGTGATTGCTGAAGCTGACTTTCAGGCTTCGTTATCCAATATGAAATCCCTGGAGGCCAACCTCGCTTCGGCCCAGGCCAACCAGCGTTCAGCAGAACAGGCAGCAACCGCTGCTGGATTCAACGTCAAAAGTTCGGAAGCTACCCTGGAAGAATTGCGGACCAGTCTGCGCCGCACCACCATTTACGCACCAGTAGATGGCGTTGTCTCAATGCTGAATGTAGAACAGGGAGAACGCGTCGTGGGAACCATCCAAATGACGGGTACCGAAATGATGCGCATTGCCAACCTCGACGCCATGGAAGTAAGGGTAGAGGTGAGTGAAAATGACATCCCCCGGGTAAGTGTCGGCAACACCGTTGATGTAGAAGTAGATGCCTACGTAGATCGCAAGTTCAAAGGTACGGTCTACCAGGTGGCTAGCTCTTCGACGACTGCCGCCCTTGCGGAAAACAACCTGACCAGCGACCAGGTCACCAACTTTGAGGTGCGTATCCGGATTGATCCTTCCTCTTACCAGGATCTGATCTCTCCCAACAAGCCTTACCCTTTCCGTCCGGGAATGTCTGCTTCGGTAGATATCTATACCCGTCGGGAAGAAGGAGCGATTGCTGTACCTATCCAGGCCGTAACCACCCGAGAGCGAGACGACGATGATAAATCCGACGATCCTTCTCAGGATGATTTGCTTGAGGTCGTCTTTTTAATTGAGGGAGATTCCGTTATTATGGTAGAAGTAGAAACGGGCTTGCAAGATGATGAATTCATCCAAATCCGGAAAGGCATTTCGGCAGGTACGCAGGTGGTTACCGGACCATACGCCGCAGTTGCGCGAGAGCTGAAACAGGGGACCATTATTAACCTGGTGACGGAGGAGGAGTATTATGAGAGTGGGAATGAGAAGAAATAACGGTATTAGGTACTGAGTATAGGGTATAGGGATTTAGATGAACTCAGATTCGACGCTGCACCAAATACATCTAGATTTACAATACCCATGAGGTCTGAGTATTCAGGTTGCGGATAATTTGCTCACTATCGTATTCTCAAAAAACGCTATCCCCGCAAGAAAAAGCAGCTTTGATCGTTTACGGTTGAAGCTGCTTTTTTTAGGAATCCTCTTCCCTTTTGGTAAATTTGCAGCAGCTTTAACTTTGTAAAACGATTGGCTGCAAGCAGTACGAAGACAGGTCGTATTTTTCAATAAAAACCTCCGTTTCTCAGTGCCTCTGCGGCAAAAGTCAAAGTGAGAACTGCTGACTAAACACATTTTAAAATGAAATTTGCCCACCTACTCCTGGTGCTTTTCTTGTTTGCGGCTTTAGCTGCCGGTGGTGTTGCCTATTGGCTGTACAATGCTTTGCATACGCCCGTAACCCACAATAGTGCAGAGGAGTACATCACTATCGAGCAGGGTTCGGCTTCCAGCAGTATAATCGAAGTCTTGGGCTATTATGGCGTTATCCAGGAACCTACCGCTACCAAAATCTACCTGAAATTCTTTAAGCCAGATGCAAAACTGGAAGCTGGAGATTACCTTTTCCCCTCGCCGATCAGTCCATTAGATGCGCTTGATTTATTGAAAGACGGCAAAAAACGCACCAAATCCCTTACCATTCCGGAGGGTTGGACCCGTTTTGAGATTGCCAAACGCGTAGCTGCTCAGTTCCCTACAGAACCACCTGTCACCGAGCAGGAGGTGCTGGCTATGATGGACGATGTGAGTCTCATCCAGGAGATTGATCCTCAAGCCAAAAACCTGGAAGGCTACCTCTACCCTACCACCTATGAGTTTGAATTGGGTACGCCCCCCAAAGCGGTTATCACGAAGATGGTACAGCAATTCAAAGCCGTCTGGCAACCCGAATGGGATGATCTAGCCCAAAGTATAGGCCGCACCAAGCGCGAAATCGTCATCATTGCCAGCCTCATTGAGAACGAGTCCAAAGTAGATGCGGAACGCCCCCTGGTGGCTTCTGTCATTTACAACAGATTGGAACAAGGCATCCCGCTGGGGATAGATGCAACGAACGTTTACATTGCCAAGTTGCTCGGCCGCTGGGATGGTATCATCCACAAAAGCGATGTCGAGGTAGACCATCCTTACAATACCCGCAAGGTATACGGCTTACCTCCCGGCCCCATCAGCTCCGCCAGCAAATCAGCTTTCGAAGCGGCGCTAAAGCCTGCCCAAACGGATAACCTGTACTACGTACTCAATGTGGATGCCAATGATGGGTCGCACCATTTCTACTCCACCGCTGCGGGTTTTGCCCAGGGGAAGGCGGCTTACCAGCGGTGGTTGGCGAAGCAGCGGTAGTGACGTAGGTGCAACGTACGACGAACAGGGATTTGAACCATATAAGGTATATAAGGGCACCTAAGGATTTTAGCTACCGCAGCGGCGGTTTACAGCGACGTAGGTGTAACGTACGCAGAACAGATCATGCAAACAGCATTGATTTTATAGCGACTTAGGTGCAACTTACGTCGAGCAGGGATTCGCTGGTGGAGATGGTTCTCCCCCTCTGTCCTCGCGGACACCTCCCCGATGTTTTGCGAAGCTGTAATTGTTGCTGTATCAAGCTCTCCCCCACCGTCCTGGCGGACACCTCCCCGAGGGGAGGATAGGTTATTGTTTAGGCATGAGCAACTTTTGGTTTGTGGGTGTTTCCAACTGGAGACCATGTAGTATCAACCTTGCCGAAATGGTTAATCATAAATCAGTGGTAGTGGTGGTGGCGACGTAGGTGCAACAGCACGACGAACAAGATCACGTAAGTGTCTAAAAATAGCACTTATATGCCCTTATATGAACTTATATGGTTCAAAAAAGACCGCTAAATCCTTACTTACTCTAGCAGCGATTTAGGATACCACCGATCATTGTACCACCAACCATCCGCAGATTTACGCCCTATATTGACACTGCCAGGCCTGACCAACAGCTCGTCTACACGCAAGGGGCCAGTGGGTTTGTCTTTGTTGGTGATGATTAGTTCGATGCGGCTGTTGGCTTGCTGGCGGGGGAGGGTGAACTCGATCAGGCCCCAGCCCTGGTCGTCCATGGCTTTTACATTTTGCCAACTGATGCGTTCTTGTTTGAAAATTTCGCTACCAGTTTGGGCATCATACTCCGTCCAGGTGATGGTTGTCCTTGCGGAGCGGTCGCTGTTGAGATACTGCCAGAAGGAGATGGTGAGGTCGCCGGTGTAATTCGTTACCCAGACGGTATCCATCAAGCGGTTCCAATAGCCCATTTGGGCGGCTAATTCTCCCTTTCCAAAGTAGGCACCATCGGCAGCTTGGTCGTCAAAGTCAGCGTAATACCACTGCGCCAGGGAGTCGCTGCTTTGCCAATCATCGTAGCGCATGGGCAGCGTATCCAGGGCTGCTTTCACGGCTTGGATTTTGTTTTCTAAACGCTGTTGAAAGCTCGCCAGAGGCAGTTCATAAAGGTGCAGCCAATCATTGGCGTAAAGCAGTGTTGTTTCATCCTTCAGGTGAGTAAACAGATCACCGTGCTCTTGCACCCGTACGCTGTCCCAGAACAGCAGGAACGGCTTATCATTGGGGAGATCATCAAAAATCCGGGGTCGGCGGTAAGGTTCCGTCACCAACTGGAGCTGGTTCAGGGTTTGGCTAAGGGAGGTTCTGGTCAGCATGGCCGAGGTGAGGGGCAAACCAGTCTGCATGCTCAACGTATGTGGCTTCTGGCTGATCCAGCCCGTGGGTTCCCACCAAAAATTATCCGACCCAATGTTGAAATAAGGAATAGGGATACAAGCCTGGTAACGCTCGTAATCAATGGGGCGATCCGTAAAGTATTCTCCTTCTTCCCAGTTTTCGACCTCGTCCAGGTCAATCGGCTTGGCCCAGTTGTAGTGGTAGCTTTCCAACAATAGTATTGCCAGAGGCAAGAGTAGCAAAGTCCATTTAATGCTTGTTTTCCGCGCCGTTTGTGACCATTGGTAGAGGTAATAAAAGGTGCAGATATTGGCCGTGTAGAAGAATATCCAGGCAAAGCGCCCAATCGATCTAAACTGTTGAATGGGGCCCATGTATTTGAGCAGCTTTTCTCCGTAAGGAAAAATAAACGGAATACCGCTCGCAAAGATCAAGATAATGATACCACTGATGAGCAGGTACTTTAGAAAATACTCATGAGGGGTCGTTGTAGCCAATGGCCAGGTTCGCAGCTTCTGTTGCACACCTTTAAAAATAAAGAAGAGCAAGAACACAATCGCCACCAAACCAATGTAGGCTTTGGCTTCCATATCGGGTACGTGGACGTGGGTAAGATGCCGATCAATAAACTGCCAATGCGGCTGCGACATATCCGTAAATACGCCACTGGGTTTGCTACGATAGTGAAAAAAGCCCCAGGGGACGGCGTTGCGATCCGTTACCGTTTCCGGATAAATCATCCAGGCATAAAAGAACAATAAAGGCCAACCCAACATCAGTAATCCGTGCCCCAGGTAAGCAGGCGTTGCTTTCCAATCTCGTTGCAACAACCAACGTACGCCCACCCAGCCTACGATGGCAAAAGTGAGGATGGCGAAATAATAGAAATGAACGAGCGAGTAGGCCAAGACCACCGCTCCCAGGCCAAGGCTCCACTTCCATTGTTGTTTTTCGTGCCAGCGAAGTAAAAAGTAAAACACCATCGGCAATAGCTCTGGATGCGCCAGTCCGTAATGCGAGACCATCCGATCTACCTGAGGGGCTAGAAAAGTGATACCAATAGCCAACAGCAAACTGTACCAGGGCGGCAACTTGAGCCGAACAAAGAGCAGGTACAAAAACACGGCACAGAGCAGCAGCCCCAGCATTAAAAAACTATGCAAAAGGCCACGTTCGTAGGGAATGAGGTTGATCCCCAGGCTGGCCAAGATTTTAATACCGTTGGAAAACAAGGGTTGACAAGCTCCAGGAACGATGTGTTCTCCGTAAGGGTAATTCATGCCCTGGAAATGAGAAAGCGTAGAATCGTGTTCGATGTGGTAAAAAATAGCGTGATACGCTTTGTAGCCATCGCCCCAAGGCTCAATGAATCGTTGATTCGTTTGCGCTGAAAAAAAGTCGGGAAAACGCCACCACAGGAGCAGTAGCGTAAAGATCAACACCAAAAACAGATAAGCTTTGCGTTGCATAGGACTTTACTAGCTTAGGAGACCTTCCAGAACCTCAACACCAGCACTTCCAGCGCCAGCCAAATGAGGGCTAAAATCAGGCACCAACGCCACAGGACAATCCCCTGGCTGCGCTCCTCAATTTCCGACGAGATCGCATTATCATCGGCCGTATCAATCAGATCTACGCGCTCCCCCAATTGGGCGCTCAGGTCATCCGCATTGTAATAATCGAGAGCTGATTCTTGTCGGCTGTAATTGAAAGCAAAATGGTCCAGCGGGTTTTCCGGGTTGAGGAAAAGTTCGTAAAAACCCGCTTCCGAAAGTTGCTCGTCGATACTCAAAAAGACTTTAGTGCCTACGATTCTTTGCTCCGGAATAAACTCTTCGCCGCTGCCGCGCATTTTGTAGACCAGTTCTCCACCAGCATTTACCTGATGGATGGTCTCCACCACGTCGTCGACACCGATGGTATAAGCCAGTGGGCGGGCGGTACCCGCTGAGATGGCTATCTTATAGAGCATGGGCACAAAAATTTCCGCATTCTGCACCAGGTCATTTGTGCTTTCATCGATGGGGCTGGCCAAGAGGTAAAGGTGCCCCAAGCCGGAACGATATTTAGCCAGGTAAGTGGATCCATCGCGGTAACTCATCAGCACTTCTTCCTGGCGGCCGCCGAAGCTCGTCAGCGGGAAATTTCCCTGGGTAGTCGGCAAGCGCAAACTGGCCGAACGGTTCTCGAAGACATCATTGAAGACAAACTCTTCGGTATTGATGGTACCAACGGTGCGTGGTGTTTCGTCGAATTCGCGAAGCTCGTTGGCCGGAAAAGGCGTCAGAAAGCTACGGTAACTGCCCAATTCGGCGTTACGAGCCGGAAAAACCAGGAGGTTCCCTCCTTGTTGGGCGTAAGCCTGTAACTCGTTGGCCAAGCCACTGGAAATGCTAGGCAGACCTTCCATGATGATCATCTGGTAGGTGCTCAGGCTGCTGTAGTCGATCGCTTGACTGGAACGAAAATCGGCTGCAAAAATGCCCAAGCCTTCCAGTGCGGCACGCAGAAAACGGTTGTTGGCACCAGGGGCGAGCACCAGCACTTTTATCTTTTCAGCTACGCGAAAACTGAGGTGGTATTGGTCATCAAACTGCACCGGGTAATCGGTAATACTAAGGGTTACATCCTGCCACCCCGGCTGATTGATATTGATATTCACAGAATCTACCAAGGTGCTCCGCGCTGGAATACTCAGTACCCCTTCCGGTTTTTCCTGCCCATTGTAGCGAACGCTGAGCCGGACATTATCCAGGTCTTCGTCGCTGTAATTTTTGATCCGCACCAAGAGGCGATTGTTCTGATTGAGCAGTGGCACGGGGGCTTCGAACCAGGCGGAATCCAGGCCCACATTTCTTTCCTGGACGGTCTGTAGAGGTACCAAGGTCAGGTCTACCGTACTATCCTGCCATTCCTCCAGGTCGGTGATATTTTTTTGAAAATCAGAGATCAGATAGATGGCCTGGTTGTCGTTTTGACCAAGATTAAGTGCTTGTTGCTGACGCGCTGTCACGGTTGACAAGTTGCGTACTGCGGGGCCGATGGTAATTTCATCAATCAAGGCCAGTGCTTCCTCTTGCCCTACCAGTCGCTGATTGCGGCCCGCAAAGTCGTTGCTCAAGATCTGGAAACGGTCCTCCACATTAAAAGCCCTTACTACATCGCGGGCCCGTTGCTTTGCTTTTT
This sequence comes from Lewinella sp. LCG006, assembly GCF_040784935.1. Taxonomy (GTDB): domain Bacteria; phylum Bacteroidota; class Bacteroidia; order Chitinophagales; family Saprospiraceae; genus Lewinella. The sequence goes on from NZ_CP160680.1 coordinate 615,109, forward strand.
CAAGCAAAGGCACATCCTGGCTCAGCGCACTCATACTGAAGGAATTGTCTACAAAAACGCTGACGGATTTGGCTCCCGTTTTTACCTCCTGGTTTTGAGGAATAAAAGGTTGAGCAAAAGCAAATACTAGAAACGCGAGGGCCAATAATCGCAAGGCCAGCACCAGCAGGTTACGCAAGCGCGAGCGCATACTGGTCTCTTCTTTCACCTCTTTGAGAAACTTCACATTGGTGAAAAGCACGCGCTTAAAGCGCCGAAAATAGAAAAGGTGAATGATGATTGGGATCGCTAAAGCCAGTAGCGCCCATAAAAATGTCGGATATATAAATTGCATAAAATTTGCTTTGGGGCCTTCTGGTGCTATACTTCAATATCAACCTAAACGTAACAATCATCCCCACAGTTTCCAGAAGGCTAGCAAAGGTAAGAAAAGTAAGAGGAAAGCGGCCATGCATCCTACCCCTTTATCATTTACAAACGCGCTATCCATTCCCCTTCCAGTGTTAAGTAACGCTTCATGGCATTGGCTGCCATACAGGAATGCACGGGTAAGATCATCACTATGTCGCCAACCTGGTATTGAACCAGTTCTTCCGGCGGGGCCACAAGTACGCCGTGTTCCTGCGACAAGCTGCGCAGGTACATACCCGGTATCACTTCGCCCCAACCGCTAGCAGTTTGCCGGACGACTCGCCCGAAGACCGTTCCTTCGGGTTCGCCCTCCATACGGTCTTTTGAAAAGTGTACCCCTCCTCCGTAGACGACCAACTCATTGCGCTCAGGATGCAGCGCCACTACCGGGCAGGCCAGTGCTACTGCGATCTCATCTGTGGTATTGGAGCCAATACGCGCTTGGGTAAGGTCATAGAAAACAAAGTTGCCGGGGCGGATTTCATCGATGCCCGTAAAATCTTCGGCAACACTACAGCCGGGCGTATCTCCCAAAGAAACCATCAAGTCAGGAAAGAGGGATTGGTACCGCTTTTTCAATGCTATCATGGTCAGGCGGCTCTGTTCGTGAATCGCCAAAATTGCGGCTACCGATCGGCAGCCATAAGTATGTCCCGCATGCGCAAGAAAGCCCTTGAACTGCAAATTCGGGGATGCCGCCAAAGCCAGCAGCTCATTTATCTTACGATCGTTATCAGGAAGAAGCCCGGTACGACCATAGCCAACATCTATTTTAATAAAATAACCTACTGGCGACGTCAAATGCGCTTTCAGAAAAGACAGACTCTGCGTATCCTCTACCAAAATGTTCAAACGAATCTTGCTGGCTAATAGGTTGATACGATCCATCTCTAAGATATTGACGGGAAAAGCCACCGTGATATCATCCCATTCGGCGGAAAAATAAGCTGCCATTTGCAAAGAAGAAACCGTGATCCCGCTTACTCCTTCTTCCCGCAACCAGCGACCGATCATCAATGATTGGTGAGTCTTAAAGTGAGGACGAAAAAAAACACCCGCACGGGCTGCTTTCTCGCTCATCTTGCGAATGTTTGCTCGGCAGCGATGCTCGTCGAGTAAGAGTGTGGGGACTGTGATTGTTGCCGTTCCTGGTAATTTCATCTTATTTTCATTGCTTATCCTTGCCACAAAATAAGGCCGCGATTTTATAAATCCCTACCTTTGCAAAATGGAATTGTACAAGATCAAAGAGATATACTATACCCTTCAGGGTGAGGGTGCCCAGACGGGTCGGCCAGCGGTATTTTGTCGCTTTACGGGGTGCAACCTGTGGAGTGGTCGGGAAGAAGATCGCCACAAAGCGATCTGCCAGTTTTGTGATACCGACTTCTGGGGTACCGATGGCATGAATGGTGGGCGTTATGCTGCGACCGAGCTAGCCGCCAAGGTGGCCAGCCTCTGGCCTGGTGGTGGGCAACCCTACGTCGTTTGTACTGGTGGAGAACCGCTATTGCAACTCGATGAACCCCTGATCGAAGCTTTCCACACCTGCGGCTTTGAGGTGGCCGTAGAAACCAATGGTACCCAACCCGCACCAGCAGGCCTGGACTGGATTTGTGTGAGCCCCAAGGCAGGTGCGGATATCGTGCTTACCCAGGGGCATGAACTTAAGCTCGTCTACCCTCAAAAAGGAGCGGAACCCGAGCGCTACCAAGATCTTGCTTTTAACCATTTTTTCCTCCAGCCGATGGATTCCCCGCAGCAGGCAGAAAACATTGAGGCAACGGTCGCCTACTGCCTGGCTCATCCACAGTGGCGGATGAGTTTGCAAACGCATAAGGTGCTAAATATCGATTAGTAGACAAAATGGTTTGTATCGCGCGGACCTGCCTGCCAGCAAGCTGGCCTTGCAGGCAGGGGCGCAGAGAGGTTTTTTCAAGTGCGTCTCAAGTAGTTATGTTTTGCTTCAATCATTCAACTACACATTTATAAACAGCCTTAGCTTTCATTCATGTTAAGCACCAAACTATCTACCGCCTACCTTCGTCTTCAGCACGCTATCCGCTGGTTGCCACTGCGGGTCAAGCGGCTGGGACGGCACGTGCTGCGCTTTTGCTGGTCGGATATCAACTGGTGGGTAGAGGTCTTTTACTACCTGCTCGATGTATTGGCTATTCCTGAGTTGTACGAGACCTTGCAGGACATTATCAAGTGGCGAAGTAGGCCTCTTTCGGATGCGGAGCGCGTGTTGCTGTATCCTGTTTTCGGCGAAAGCCTGGATTATGATCGCGTCCGGATTGATGAGCATGCTTATCTGGGGCCACCGCAGTGGAAAATTTGCTACGTCAGCTTTTACACTATCAATGCCTGGGGCCGTATGGGGCCGGCATTACTCATTCACGAGATGGTACACGTGTGGCAATTTCAGTATTGGGGCAGTGTTTATATCCCTCGCGCCCTACGTGCCCAGTACAGCAAAGAAGGTTACAACTACGGCGGAGCACCGCGCGTAGCCAATTGGGCCAGGCAACAAGCACGTCTGGAAGATTTCAATCCCGAACAGCAGGCCGACCTCATTGCCGACTTCTGGCGTATACAACAAGGTTATCCTACGCACTGGGGGCCAGCAGGGCCGGCAGATTTGCCTTATTACGCTTATTTTGCGGAGCAGTTGCAAACTGCAAAATGATTCTCTGACCTGTTTTGTGTTTTGAATCCATCGCAAAGCGAAAATAACGCTCCTCACCAGGGGCTTAACATTTTCACTTTAGCTTGACTACTAAAAATGTCAGAGAAGGAGGAAAATTAGGGAGCCGGGTATTTTTATCGTAGATTTACACCTGCTGAAAAAAGCCCTTATGATCCGTTACTTAATCAAGGAAGATGGTCGCTTACGTGAGCTCGATGAACCGCAACCAGGTTGCTGGGTCAACATTGAGCCCCCGTTTACGCACGAAGAGTTGGAAGAGGTCGCCTTGCATTTTGACTTTCCACTGGACTTCCTGACGGACTCTCTGGATATTGACGAACGCTCGCGTTACGAGCGCGAAGAAGATGTCCGACTAATTCTTTTGAACACCCCCGTACTCAACGGTGTGAAAGAAGACAATGACGCCATATACATCACTGTCCCGGTAGGTATTATCCTCATTCCTGACTACCTGCTCACTATTTCGTCTTTTGAAAACCCCGTTTTGCAGTTGTTTCTCGACAATAAGATCAAGCACTTCAACCCCAGCGATGAGTCGGCCTTTGTTTTACAGATCATGGAACAAAACGTCTACCGTTTCCTGACCTGTCTGAAGAAGCTCAACCTGCGCCGCAACATGATCGAGAAAGAGCTCTATGATTCCAGCCAGAATAAGCAACTGGTAGAATTATTGAGCATCGAAAAATCACTGGTGTATTTCATGAATTCCCTCAGCGCCAACGAATTGCTGAAGATGAAAATGAAGCGCATGGATTTTCTCCAAATCAGAAACAACGAAGACAAAACCGATCTTTTCGAGGATATCATTATCGACAATAGTCAGGCCCTGGAAATGGCCAACGTTTATACCAACATCCTCAACGGTACGATGGATGCCTATGGTAGCATCATTTCGAACAACTTGAACCTCACCATTCGTCGCCTGACACTCATCACCATCATCCTGATGGTACCCACCCTTATTGCCAGTTTTTATGGTATGAACGTACCGCTGCCGGCACAGGAGAGTAGCTATACCAGCCTATTTATCATTGGCTCTTCGGTTGTTTTGAGCCTGTTGGTGGCCTGGTATTTTCAGCGAAAGCGGTTGTTTTAGAGGAGAAAATTTAAGCCTTCTCCAACGTAAAGCCAAAAGTAGAACCCAACTCCGCCGTACTCCGTACATTGATGGTCTGCTTGTGGGCTTCCATGATGTGCTTGACGATAGCGAGCCCCAGGCCGGAACCTCCCCGCAGGCGCGAGCGGCTCTTATCGACGCGGTAGAAGCGATCGAAAACGTGAGGGAGGTGCTCTTTGGGGATACCGATACCATTGTCCGCAACTTCCACCAGGATGTACTTATCCATATCGTAAAAGCCCAACTTGGTGCTTCCGCCTGTCTTGCCGTATTTGATGGAGTTGTCTACTAGATTGACGAGTACCTGACGGATACTTTCCCGGTCGGCACGGACGCGGAAATTTTGATCTGCGCCACTTTTAAGTTCCAGTACCAAGTTGCTCTCACGGGCTTTAAATTCCAACTCTTCTAAAACTTCCTGGGTTAATTCCCGAATATCAAAGACCTGCATTTCCAGGATCAGCTCACCGGTTTCGAGGCGAGAGATGGCACTCAGGTCTTCAACGATCGTATAGAGGCGTTCTACATTTTTTGCGGCCTTTTGCAGGAATTTCAGGTTGATATTTTCGTCTTCCATTCCCCCATCTAAAAGCGTGTGGAGATAACCTTGAATATTAAAGATGGGTGTTTTCAGCTCGTGGGAAATATCGCCGATGAACTTACGCCGGTATTCCGCCCATGATTTGTACTTGGCAATTTCCGCTTCTTGCTGCTCTGCCCAATCGCTGACCTCCTTTTCAACGTCTTCAAGGATATTCGTTTGGACATCGACCGTATGGCTTTTCTCCGACTGTGATACCTTTTGCCGATGTATCGTTTTATAGATCAACTTGATTTTCCGATAGATATAATTCTTGAGAAAATAGATGGTAACCGCGTAAGAAATGCCGAAGAGGGTAAATGGAAATACCAACCAAATAAGCTGTAGATCAAAAGCGCCTACAGCGAAAAGCGTAAGCGCAAAGCAAATACTACCCCCAGTTGTAATAATGAAGGCAACAAAAAGCGCAATTTGCTGAGGCGTTGAGTTTTTGAGCATATTAAAATTCGAACTTGTAACCGATTCCTTTTATCGTCTTGATGTAATTGTCTCCAATTTTTTCCCGAAGCTTGCGAATGTGTACATCAATGGTACGGTTGCCTACAATGACATCCGTTCCCCAGACCTTATTAAAAATTTCTTCCCGAGAAAATACCTTACCTGGCTTGGAGACCAGCAAGTTGAGAAGTTCAAATTCCTTTTTAGCCAATTCTATTAATTCTTCTCCACGCTGAACTAAGATTCTATCGCGATCAATGGCTAAATCACCAATTTGGATAATATTCTCAATGACTTCCTTGTCGTTGCGCTCCGACCTCCGCAACAGTGCGCGGATACGACTCAGGAATACGCGCGGACGAATAGGTTTGGTGATATAATCATCGCCACCTGTTTCGAGTGCTGCAATCTGGGAGAAGTCTTCCTCTCTTGCCGTAAGGAAAGCAATTACAGTTTGTGCAAATTGCGGCCGCGACCGCAGTACTCTACACACTTCTACCCCATCCATTTTGGGCATCATTATGTCGAGGATGATCAGATCGGGATTTTCCCGTTCTGCCATTTGGATACCTGCTTCACCATCCGAAGCTGTCACGACAGAAAATCCTTCTTTCTCCAGATTATACTGTAAGAATTCGAGGATATCTGGCTCATCGTCAACCACTAAAATCTTTGCCGTTTCCATTGGGTCTTTGCTGATTCAGTGGCAAAAGTAAAGCTTTGCCCCGCTAAAGGGTCGGTTGCTATGTTAAATTATTATTAAACAAGTAATTAGAGTATTAATTATTCGCCTCGGTTTCGATAACCTCAATGTGTTCCAGGACCTTATTGTAGGTCTCTTCCAGTCGTTTGGGGTCTTTTTGCAACCACTGCATACTGCTGATAAAATCCTCCATGGTGTGGCCTCTCTCTCTCAAAATCAAGGTGTAATACCTTTTGTAGATGCTATCTTGCGTGATGTAAGGCATTTCTCTCCCTGCAGGTTCCAGGATAAGAGCTTCTGCGATAATCTCCATAAGCTGATCGGGGGGAATAGGCGGAGGAGCTTCTTCTTCCTTGTGGCAGGAAAACGAAAGTAAGAGGAGGGTGAAAGCAGATAAAACAAGGCGATTGATCATTAGGTCTATACTGTTCTAGAAATACTGTTTGGGATAATGAATATTGGTGACTACTGCAGATGGAGGTGCAAAAGCATCCCAAGAGGTGGCTTGAGGATCCTCTATTTCAACGATTCCGCAAGTCGGCAGGTTGTCGAGGTAATCATTTTTATAAAAAAGATTTGCGACTGTTGTAAAAGTGGGGTTATGCCCAAAGAAAGCTACATGCTCCCACGCTTCGTCTAGCTGGCTAATCAGATAAAGGATCATTGGGCTGCCCGCCTCGTAGATACGTTCTTCTTTAATAATTGTAAGGGGATCCCGCCCCAAGGCTTCAGCGAAGCAACTCGCTGTCGTAAAGGCACGGTTGGCCGTACTACTTATCAGTACATCAGGAGCCCATCCTGTACTAGCCATCATTTTAGCCATAAAAGGTGCATCGCGCTCGCCCCGGTCATTAAGCGGTCGATCATGGTCGCGTAGTCTCAAATCTGACCAGCTTGATTTGGCGTGGCGGATGAGCGTCAACTTTTTCATCAGCGTATTTTTTTGTAAAAATAGTGGAAGTATTCCCAAACATCACGTTATTTTCGTGCAGTTCCTTAATTTAGTAAAAACAGGCAACCATTGGCTTGAGTTGGCGGTTATGGAGATGTACCTTCTGAAACAACTTCCTTACATTTGGTCCATGAAAGGAAAGAAGGGGATAAAAAATCTTACGTTCTTCTTCAAACGCCTGCGGAACTAAAGCTTAGTAATGATTATGAAATTTAAAGAAAAAGTTGTCTGGATAACGGGAGCCTCTTCAGGAATCGGCGAAGCACTTGCTTACGCTTTTTCCCAAGAGGGAGCCTTTGTTGCTATTTCAGCCCGTAACCAGGAAGCACTGGATAAAGTGCGTAATGCTTGTGCTGATCCAGACAAAGTAATGGTTGCTCCGCTTGATGTTGCTGATTTTGACCGCATTCCGGGCGTAGCTGCTGAGATCATTGAACGTTTTGGTTATTTGAACATCCTCGTTAATAATGCAGGTATCTCCCAACGCTCTCTGGTGAAGGACACCGACATCAGTGTCGACCAAAAAGTCATGAACGTCAACTTTATGGGAACAGTAGCGGTAACAAAAGCGGTACTACCCACCATGCTGCACCAACATTTTGGACAGATTGTGATCATTAGCAGCGTCATGGGAAAGATCGGTACGCCTCTGCGCTCGGCCTACGCGGCCTCTAAGCACGCTCTTCACGGCTATTTTGAATGCCTCAGGGCCGAAGTTGTAGACGAAGGGATAGGTATTACGATTATTTGTCCCGGCTATGTTGATACCAACGTGACCATCAACGCACTCACTGGCGATGGCAGCCCCAACCGGGTAAAGGCTGAATCTACGGCCAATGGTCTTTCGCCTGCTCAATTTGCCCACAAAGCACTGAAGGCCATTGCTGCCGAAAAAGGGGAAGCCCTCATCGGCGGTAAGGAGCTGCTGACCATTTACATTCAACGATTCTTTCCCCGTCTTTTGCGTTGGATCATTAGAAGGGTGAACGTTACTTAGGCTTTTAGGCCAAATCCCGAATAAAGTGGTAAATCGAGATCAGAAAATGCTCCTGCTGGATGGCCGTAAGTTCTCCGGGGTCTAGCCAGGTTCCATTGCATTGCTCACAATAATCTATGATCACGTGATGATCGCGCGGATGGTCGGCTTTGATCAACAGGGGAGCTTCTGGGCAACGTGGGCAATATAAACCAATAAGCTGATCAATCTGTGGTGGAATTTGACGTATTTCCCAAGCGACCGGTTCTACGATGGATTCGAGCTTTTTCATTTCCTCATAGTCCAACCAAATACCATCACACTGCGGGCAACGGTCGATCTCTAACTGGTAGTCTTTTTCCTTGATGGACTCCAGTTGCATGCTTACTTTACAACGCGGACAATTCATAACTAGCGGGTTTAGTAGTATACGCTAAAAGGCAGGTCGTTTTTCACCAGGATGATATGTTTCAGCAGCCTTTGCTTCTACTTCTGGACGGTAGAAATAAACATCCCGAAATTCTTGTTTACAGAAAATCTTGGACTGATCATTAAAATGTGGAGACCCAATACGTCCTGATTGCCCACCAGTAACAATCGCTTGCGCCCGCAATCTTTTCCCAAAGGAAACTACCGCTACAAAGCTATTGCCGTGAAGGCCATAACGACGTTTGCTCTCTTCATAAGTACGTGATTCTACCGCAGCTATTGATCCCCACCGCGCGGAAACATATCCTAATGGGAGGCTAGGACGCTGGTCGTCAAAAACAGGGCTAATGTCATTGCTCAATCGTTGGTAACGGTTGATTAAGCCCCAGGGTATTTGCCAGCTACCAAAATCACGCTCCAATTCCTCCATACTCTCTTTGAGAGCGTTGACCATTTGCTCATCCGACACATAATCTGCGATCCAGGCATCAAAAAGGTTGTTTTCCTTGAATTCCTCCGGTGTTTGCTGGAAGGCAAAATTCAGTACTTTTTCGGCCCACAGCACCGCCAGTGTGGTGCCAATCGAAGCTACACCGTAACTGCGATCCCAGGTAGTGAGTGTATTATAGGCCGACAAGAGTTGTCGATTCTGGTCACTGCCTGCATTCTGATAGGCTTTTTCCAACAGCGGAATCAAGCGGTCAAAAGCCGCAAGGTGAGGGTCATTGGCAACCTTGATCAAGGTATCCAAAGTATAGTTATCAAAACTGGCTAGAAGGTTATTGGCGTGGATACTTCGGAAGTTATCCTTGTCTGGCGCTGCGTATGCAGGGTATTTTTCCGGGTCAGGGCTCTCGGCTGCTGCAACCGTATAGGGCGTAGCATTACAGTTTTGAAGCCAACCAGTTTTGGGGTTGCGCAAACGGATCATTTTCCCGGGCGAATGGAGCCCCTGCCAATCTTGCTCCGGGTCGCTCCCATCTACATAACCGCTATAATCGTATTCAGGGTTGCGTTTTGGCAGGTAATTCCCATGCCAGTAGGCAATGTTGCCTTTATAATCAGCAAAAACGGTATTGTTGGAAGAGTTGGTGCCGATCTTCATGTTCTTTTTAAAGCTGGCATACCCCTTGGTTTTTGTTCGTAGAAAATCCTGGGTAAGCGCGTCAAGCGGACGGTCCATCATCCGGTAGGCGATCCATTTTCCATCTTTCTTGCCCACAATGGGGCCGTGATGGGTACGATAGATCGTGAAGGAGCGCGATTTGATGGTCGATCCGTTACGGTAAGGAACACTTACTTCTTGTTGTTCAACCAACCGCTCTTCCTCTCCGTATTGGTAATAATATTTCCCATCCTCACCTTGTCTTACAACTTCCAGGTACTGATCGATAGCGTCGGCCCAACTCGAAGTGTGCATCCATCCGCAGTAAGCATTAAAGCCTTGGTAAACAAAAAACTGCCCCCAAGTTACTGCTCCGTAAGCACTAAGTCCTTCCTCACTGTTTACGTGTTGTTCCGAACGATAGTGGAAGGTGACGTGTGGATTGATCAGCAAAAGGGCTTTCCCCTCGCTAACAAGATCTTTCCCAACCGCAAAACCATTGGACCCGGTGGTAGGTGCCAAATCAGCGGCTGATGTAGGATATCCTGTTTCTTGTAAACCCAAGTCTTCCTCACCGTAAAAAGCAGCAATATCATTCAAAGAGACCCTGGTGATATCTGGCCCGATACTTCCTTCCGTAAAAGTAAAGGGCATCCAAGGCTCAAATTTCTTAAGCCAGAGTGGTTGTTCCTGTGGGTGGGTGTGCAAATAGTAATTGACCCCATCAGCAAAGGCATCACATAGCGCTTGCAACCAATCCGGAGCAGCGGCGTAATAGCTTTTTGCACTGGTAGAGTCCATCCACATCCGAGCACGAAGGTCATGATAAAGGTATTCCTCTCCGAAAGCCAAGGCCATCTGTCCGGTCGCTTCCAAGTAATTGCGTTCTACTCTGGAAAAATCGTCTTCGCACTGTGCGTAGAGCATTCCGAAGACCGCATTGGCATCTGTAGGAGCATAAATATGAGGGATACCCCATTCATCACGAATGATTTCTGTTTGAGCTGCACGGTTTTCCCAACGAGCTATTTCAGCAACAGAGAACTGTTGGCCCAATAGTTGGCCACCAAAAATTAGAAGTAGAAAACAATAACGCATAAGTGTAGTAGTTGGCTTATAGCTCGCCAAAATACAATTTCTAAAGCGTTTTGCAGTAAATTCTAATCTCCATCCCCTGCTCTTTGGTAAACTTCTCCTCTTCCTGGAGATTGCGTAGGTAAGAAAAGTTCAATTTTTTCAACAAATTCACGGAAGCAAGATTTTCAGATCGTACCATAGCGTGTATTTCTGCAAGCCGGGGATGTGCTTGCGCTAACGCCAAAACGCCCCGCACTGCTTCGGTCATTATACCCTGCTGTTGGTAGGACGGCAGTAAATCGTAACCAAGCTCTGCCCTCTGTCCATGCTCGGTAAATTGCCATAAACAAACGGTACCAATCAATACCTCAGGAGCCGTTTGAAGCACAATTCCCCAATACAGCCAGCGGCCTTGTTCCACACCCTCGGTAATTTTCATGATAAATTCACGGCTTTCCAATGGAGATCCCATCCTTTCTCGCGAAAGATAACGCTGCACATCCACATCGGTATGCAACCTAAAAATCGCGGGCGCATCGGTCATGCTCAAAGCGCGTAGTTGTAAACGGGGGGTGGTGATTGGATGGTTGATGGTCGATCGTTGATCGTTGGAAAGGTGTAAGGGTGTAAAGGTAGGCTGTTCAATCAGATGGTACACCTGACTATTATACTTATTCAACTTTTACACCGCAAACTCCTTTCCGATTTTGAAAATACTTGTTTGTGTAGCAAAAAACATCCCGTACTCGGCGAAGTGCCAAATACGGGATGTTTTTTTGCTTTATATCAATGTGTGTTGCAATGTGCTATTCAACATTAAGACCATGCAATGCAACGTGTTTACCGGAATGGGTCGCTGTAACGGACTTCCTGTAGATAATCAACATCGGTGAGGGTTTCCAGGAAGGCTACTAAGGCCGCTTTATCTGAATCGCTCAGATTGAGGCGCTTAGGCTGACCACTCTCATCACGCAACAGCTCATGGAGTTTGGGATGATCTGCGATGTTGTCGCTGTAGAAATCAACTACGTCTTCCAGGGTCGCAAAACGGCCATCGTGCATGTAAGGTGCAGACTGAGCAACATTGCGCAAGGTTGGAATTTTGAAGGTGTACTGATCAGAAGTGAGCTGGGTGAATCCACCAATGCCCTCATCTTCGTATTGCATATCCAGACCGTTGTTCGCCGCATTCATTACCGGGCGACCAAATACGGAACTATGGCAACCAGCACAACTTGTGAGGTAAATTTCTTTGCCACGGTTTTCTGCTGCAGTAAAGTCAGAGAAGTTGACGTTCATGTCTAGACCATTGGTAGATTTTTCAGCAGCACGGTCGAACTTGGAATCAAAAGTTCCCAGACCATCGACAAATTCTGCTACTGCAGACATGATGCGCTCTTCGGTCACCTGTGTGTTTTCAAATGCACGGCGGAAAAGCGGCTCGTAGTACTCGAGGTTTTCTACGGTGCTCACCAATTCATCAATCGTCAAACCCATTTCTACTTCGCTGGTAAACGCAGCGTGTGCTTGCTCACGCGCCGTACCGAAACGGTTGTCCCACATGAAGGGCACGCCGAAAGTACCGAAGAGATCAACACCGTAATAGGCTGCAAAGCTGGCCACCGAACCGAGAGCAAGGCTATTGCGTTCCGTCTGGCCATCTACACCTTCGCTGGCTACCTTGTTATCAGAAAAGGCTAATTCTTGTTTGTGACAGCTTGCGCAAGATACTTCACCCGTAGAAGAGAGTGCTTTGTCGTAGAAAAGCACCCGCCCAAGTGTTGCCATGTCTTTGTCGATGTTACGCGCAAAAAGACCGCTCCGTGAAAGGTGCTGAGGTAAAACGACATTGTAATCCAATGGTTTTTCGGGTAAGTTGAGCGTTTGCTGTAATATCGCCAGTTCTTCGGGGTAATAGAATTCTTCCCGCACTTCAACGTCATCGGAAATACAGCTGCTCAAGCCGATGGCCAGGACAGCGAAAAGCGGTAGGTAAATAAATTTTTTCATAACACCTGAGGATTTGAGGATTGAGGTTTAGAGAAATTTAGGCGCAATCACTATTCGTTTAGACTTTCCCCAAAGTAAAAAGGGTTGGGTCTGTCGGCAGAGAAAGCTTAAAATATTTTGAAAAGATACCATGAAGTCTTAAAAATAAGAACTTCTTCATTCGTTTTCACGCTAGTTTAACGTTTTGTCACACAATTGTCAGGCCTTGTCTTCGTTTTTTAACACTTCTTCTTTTTCTGCTCCCGATTTTTTGGGGACAGGATCATAACCCCAGGGGCCCCAAGGGTGACATTTGCCAATCCGTTTAAGGGCCAACCAGCTTCCTTTTAGCACGCCCCATTCCTCAATAGCCTCCACGGCATAGTGCGAACAAGTAGGTTGGAAACGACAGCGCGGCCCGAGCAATGGAGAGATTGCGTATTGGTAAAACCGAATAGGTAAAATGAATAGCCAGCGCATAACATCTATTTTAGGGTAGCACTTCTTCTTCCCAGTAATCCTGATAAAAAAGGTAGTTTTTCAGGTTCCCTTTTGCACCTTTCACCTGAACCATATTTTGCTGATCGCGGTACATGTCCAACAGAATTTTGTTGTGCACCTTGAGTGGCTGATCCGGACGAGCGTTGGGGACATAGAGGTAAATCCAGAAGGCCGTCAGGTCATCACTGGTCTCTTTACCCAACCACTCCCATTGGAGTTGCTGATCGCCGTTGTACAATTTGAAATAGCGCTGTAGATAAGCCTGAAGGTATTCATCGGCAGTGGCTTGCTCCCGAGCAGTACCCAAGAACAAATCTTTGGTTCCTTTTTCGGCCAGGGCAGCTTCCAGGTCATCAATAAAAATATGGAGGCTGATTTGCCACTCTTTTGCATCTCCAGCGTACTCAATCCTGGCTCTACTGACATGAAACTCGTGCAGGTCTGCCAGCGGCACTTCGAGGAAGAAAAGTGAGAAAATCAAAAGTAACCGCATAAGTATCATTTATAAGTTCTTCATAAACAAGGTAGCAGCAGCAATATTGGTCGCTAGAGGAATATTGTGGACATCGCACAAACGCATCAACATATTAACGTCTACCTCGTGTGGATGTTTACCCAGGGGATCACGAAAAAAGATAACCATATCTACCAGTTTTTCTACCAAGCGGCTGGCAATTTGAGCATCGCCACCGTAAGGGCCACTTTCCATTCGTTCTACCTCCAGGCCTGCGCGCTCCAAATGCGAGCCCGTGGTGCCTGTGGCGATAAGGTTGATTTTGCGCTGTTGGAGCAAATCAATATGATCCTTGATAAAACCTACCATCTCGGCTTTTTTCCCGTCGTGGGCAATGATTGCAATGGTCATTTATGCTAAATTTTTCATTTTCAACCCTTTAAAGCTTACTTTATGCATATTAACACCTTATAAATTCATGTAACTACACGAAAGAAGCAGGATTTACTTAATTTCGCGAACAATTAGGTCTTTGGATTGTCCAAAGGTAGAATTATCCAATTCCAATTAAAACGAATTAGAATGAAAAAACTATTATTAAGCGTTTTTGCCCTTGTACTTACCGTGAGCTCTTTTGCTCAGATTTCTACGCCAGCTGCTAGCCCAGGTGCGAAAATTACCCAAGATGTTGGGTTAACAGAAATCATGGTTGACTATTCACGCCCAGCTATGAAAGGCCGTACTATCTTTGCTGCTGATGGTTTGGTGCCTTTCGGCAAAATCTGGCGTACGGGTGCCAATGGTGCTACTAAAATCACCCTAGGCCAAGACGCTAAAGTTGGAGGTGTTGATTTGAAAGCTGGTGCTTACGCTGTGCTCACCATTCCTACAGATAAGGAGTGGACCTTCATGATGTACCCCTACGAAGGCAGCAGCTGGAACAGCTATACAGAAAAAGAGCCTGCTGCTAAATTCATGGCTGCTCCTACTAAAACAGCGATGCCTGTAGAATCTTTCACCATTGGTGTAAACAATGTGACGAGCAAGAGTGCAACCATCGATTTCATGTGGGAAAATACCATGGTAAGTGTTCCTGTAGCAGTAGAAGTACACGAACTGGTGATGGCGGATATTAAGCGTACCATGGCTGGCCCTTCAACCAACGACTACTACGCTGCTGCTAGCTACCTACACGACAGTGGCACCGACAATGCTATGGCCCTGGAATACATTCAAAAAGCAACTGCTGGTGATAAGCCTGGTTTCTGGATGGTGCGTCGCGAAGCGCTTATTCTTGCCGACTTGGGTCGTAAGCAAGAAGCTATCGCTGCTGCTAAGCGTTCTATGACACTGGCCAAAGAAGCAGGCAATGACGACTACGTTCGCATGAACGAAAAGTCAATTGCTGAGTGGACGAACAAGTAAATCCAAGTAATTGGTAGAGGGTAGCGCGGCTGGATTTTCGAAAAATCCACCGATTTATCTTCTTATTTTAATATCCCGGATTGCCTGCTTAAGGTAATCCGGGATTTCTTTTTCATGCCTATCAAATTAGCATTAGTATCAGCCAATTTAAGGGTTGTTGTTTGGGAGGCGTTGGGCGTAATATTGCAAAAAATATCAGATCATGTCCTGGAGTGATGTACAAAAAAGTCGTGTTGCCGTATCCTTAATTTTCGCCGTAAATGGATTCCTATACGCCAACTGGGTAGCCCGGCTACCTCGCTTACAAGAAATCTACCAGTTGGATCATGGCCAGCTGGGGCTAGTGCTGCTTGCCGGGAGTATTGGTGCGCTAGTGGCGATGCCATTGACGGGTAGCGTCATTGTAAAGGCTGGGAGCCATCGAATCACTGTGGTCATGCTGTTTATTTTTTGTCTTTTGGTTCCATTGATCCCCATTACACCTAATGTGTACACCCTGTGGTTAATCCTTTTTGCAATTGGGGCGTCGAGCGGCTCGCTGGATGTAGCCATGAATGCGCAGGCCGTGCTGGTAGAGCAACGGCTTCATAAACCAGTGATGTCTTCTTTTCATGCCATTTTCAGTGCGGGTATGATGCTGGGCGCCGGCTGTGGTGCTTTATTTGTCTACCTCAATGTTTCCTACTTTACTCACCTGCTGATCGTCATGGCCATCAGCTTGGTGGTTGCCTTGCGCGTCAGACATTTCCTGATTCCTGATCTTCGAAACCCCAGTGAGGAACCACAAGACCACGTAAGCAAAAATGTTTTTTTACACCCAGCTCTATTGTCACTTGGCCTCATTGCATTCTGTTGTATGCTCGGTGAAGGAGCCATGGCGGATTGGACGGCAATTTACATGGAAAAAGTAAGCTTGGCAGACCGCGATTGGTCGCCGCTGGGGCTGGTGGCTTTTTCTACAGCCATGATGATTGGCCGGTTGCTTGGTGATGGTGCACGCCAACGCTTGGGCGATAGCCGCCTGGTGCAAGGGAGCGCTGTGGTTGCGATTGCAGGCCTCAGTTTGGCATTGGTATGGCCTGTTGTCTGGACGGGTATTCTAGGCTTCTTCCTGGTGGGTATCGGGCTAGCAGCGATTGTACCGATTGCCTACAGTACAGCCGGTAACATACCTGGTTTGTCACCGGGAGTAGGTATCAGTATGGTGACCAGTATAGGGTATGCCGGTTTTTTGGTAGGCCCACCGGTGATTGGATTTCTGAGCGATTGGCAAGGCTTGCGGTTCGGAATGGCCTTTGTCCTCTTGTTGTTTTTAACCATGCTGATCTTGAATATTTTTGCTGTCCGACGGCAACGGAAGGTGAGGATTTATCCTGAAAACTAGTGCCAAAGGCACTAGGTGCGGGGTGGTTCAGTGCGTGGTGTTGGGAGCTAATCGTACCAACACGATCATACGATGAACGCTCATTCAGCCCGCTCCTCCAACGGAAAATTCAATGGATCAGGGTGACGATAAGTAAATGCCAGCACTGCTTTACCACGGCTATTATCGATAAGCTTCCCCTGTGGTTGTTCTTGATCGGTCACGAAAGTTGGTGCGACCAACCCAATGGTTTTACTGGCCAGAGGGTAAAAATCGGCTTTTGTGGGATGCTCATCGGCACAGACATTAAGGGTATACCCCCAATGTGCGTTAGTGATGACGCGCTCCATAACGGCAAGTACATCCTCTCGATGGACCAGGTTGACCCATTGCTCCCCTCCCGGTACCGCTTCCTTACCAGCAAACCAGCGGCCTGGCTGGCGACTCCCTCCTACCAAGCCCGCCAGGCGTAGAATGGTAGCTTGTTCGGAATATTTTTCCCTCAATAAATCTTCAACCTTCACGAGTGCCTGGCCTGAGGCCGTATCAGCATTTATTGGATTATCTTCGGTGACCACCCCTTGCTGTTCGCCATAGATTCCCGTACTACTGGTGAACAAGACGTGCTGAACACCCCCTGCTCGTGCAGCTTGCAAAGCTTGCTCAATTTTCGCAGGATAAGTATTCACAACGTCTGGCTCGCGGCGGCCGCCGGGAGGGACCGTCAAAACAAGTTGATCAGCAGCAAAAAAGCCTTCTATATCACCACTGATCTGGTCAGGATGAAGCTCTAAGAGATAAGGATTCCAGCCGAGCTTTCGGAAACGAATGGCCTTTTCCGCATTGGTCGTCGCCACTTTCACGGTATAACCGCGTTGAAGTAAACGCTGCGCAAGCGGCTCTCCGAGCCAGCCGGCTCCTAGTAAGGCGATTGCCTTTTTCATGGTTGATGGTTGATGGTTGTTGATTTATTCCGACTTTCACAGGGTTGGGTAGGTGTAAGGGTGTAAAAGTGTAAAAGTTGGGTGACCAAAACTTCCGACTTCCGACTTCCGACTTCCGACTTTGAAGATGGTTGGTTAGTCTATCAACTATTCTTTTGGTTATTTGGTTTTAACAAAGATATTATACTTACCTACTTATGACCGATTATCAACCCATCAATTGTTCCTACTACGACGAGCTAGAGGCGATGGCGACGCTCAAAAAAGTGATCCCGATCGTTTATCGCAATGATCGAGGCGAGGAAGTGCTTATCGCCACCAGAATTACCAATCTCTACACCCGTAATAAGGAGGAATTTATGGTGCTCGAAAATGGCCTTGAGTTCAGACTGGATCGGCTAGTGAGTGCGGATGGGAAAGTGGTGATAGAAGGCAACGCTTGTCGTTTTTGACCCAAGAGGTCGGCGGAGATCTATTTTAACGCCAGCATCCAAACCCTGAAAGGGTGAAATTATCACTCCTAAATCTCTCAAAACAACAAGGCCGTCAAATAATCTCCCAATTTTTCCCGCAAAATGCGGAGGGCTTTGCCCATCTGATTTTCTACCGTCTTGATAGAAATATCTAGCGTGTCGGCAATTTCCTGATAGGTTTTTTCTTCAAAGCGACTGAGCTGGAAAACGGCTCGGCAGCGGGGAGGCAATGCATTGATAGCAATGGTGATGCGTTGGGAAAGCTCTTCGGTCGCCAACTGCTCATCCGCAGCGGCAGCTTGTTGGCCGGGGAGGTGAATGGGGAGTTCATCGGCCTGGTAGCGGGTTTTCTTACGTAGATAGGCGAGTGCTTCATTGACCGCCATACGGCGCAAATACGCAGGAAGGTTGGAATCGACTTGAATGCTTTCGCGTTTTTCCCAAAAGCGCACAAAAACCTCTTGTGCTAAATCTTCCGACAATCCTGGATCCTGAACAAAACGAAAAATAGCCTGACACACTGGTTGGTACTGCTGATCAAAGATAGCCCGCATCGCCGAGCGATCGCCCGTACGTAATTGGCCCAGCCAGTTTTGATGTCGGGTATTTTCCATAAGCATGTGTCCTGCCCTGATAAATTATTGGTTAAGAAATAATTCCTTTGTATTTAAATCAAAATGCAAAAGTCCACAATGCTTGGCAAAGATAACAACTCCTTCGACCTATTGCCTGATCTCTCTGATCAACGTATCTGCTTAAAGGATTAGCTTTGGTTTAAAACAAGCTACTCAAGTCTACATGACTACGAATCAACTCCACTGCCCGCCTTGCCTTCCAGGGGGTTCGGGTATTGATTTTCACTTCCATTCGATTGATCTTAATGGCCGATCCATACGTATCAAGTTGGGTAGCAATCAGTGGGATTTCGTGCATCATGATATAATCCTGGCAAGGCACTTCTCGCTGTAATTCACTGATAAAATCATTTTCGCCATTGACAATAATCCCCGCTAATTTCAGCTCCTGATCCGGATGCTTACGGTCTATTTCCTTGAGGGCTTCAATCGCACTTTCCAGCCGACGATGGCTCACAATCAACAAAAGATTCTGTAAGTCGTCAAATTCTTTTTTCTCAATCAAGGAGCCAGAAGCAATGTTTTCGACCTTGTTATCAAGGTTATGCCCATTCATGATGACCACACCATCGATGGCTAAACGAACGCCTTCCATGATCGGATTGGCCAGTGTTTTATCATACGGTAAAACACCTAGCAAGGGGATTCCCCAGCGATCAAGCTTTCCCCCAACGAGGTCTCTAATTTTATCGATTTTATCAGGAATGACTTTATTTACAATCACGCCGGCAATAGGAACATCTTTCTCCCTAAAAAGGGCCAGATTGGCATTGAGCTTATCAATCGTATTTCCTATACCACCTTCAACGACCATGATCACGGAGGCATTCAGCATTTTGGCAACATCGGCATTCGACAAATCAATCACGCTGCCTACTCCGGGATGGCCCGTACCTTCGTACACCACCACATCATGCATTTTTTGCAATTCTCGAGAAGCATGGAGTACTTGTTCTGGAAAATTATATTTCTCGGGATGTTGAAGAAAGGAGGTCGTAACACCACGACCAAGAATGACCGGACTGTGGAGCTCAGCTGATAGATCGAAGTTCATTGTTTTTGAAAACAACAAAGCGTCTTTATCCACTTTCAAATCTCCCAAGTCTACAAATTCCTGCCCAAGTGGTTTGCAGTAGCCTACGTTAAGTTCCTGGCTACGAATAGCCGCCACAATACCTAACGTGGAGGTCGTCTTTCCAACGTGTTGGCTGGTAGCAGCCACGTAAATTCGATCAAGCATAATAAGTAGGACTGAATAAAGAAATGAATCCCTTAATGATTAATTGGTACTACGGTACAACTGCTGGAACCACTGCGCCAAACCGCTCACCTGTTCATCCGAAAGTTTGGCTTCGGGGTGCAACCAGGTAAATGACTTCATAGGCATGTGGCGCTCTTGCACTTCTTCAAAACATTCTTCCAGCTTATGTGCTGCTTTTTCAGCAGGATAGGAAGTCCATTCCGAAAAATTGAGATGCTGGCGGCCACCATTGATATGGCTTTGTATTAAAAAAGAAACGGGTGCTACCTTAGCGTACCAAGGGTATTCCGACTGGTAGGAGTGGCAATCATAACAAGCATTTTGTACGAGTGTAGCAATAGCTGGCGGTGCATTTACCGCCGTCAGGAAATCAGCACTGGAATCAACTGCTGGAACGGAACGATCAATAGGAATTAACTGAGCAGCTAAAAGTAAGCCTACCAAAACCAGGAGAATTGTTTTGTATTTGGATTTCATAAGCACTGTTTCAGAATAGATAAAGGTATAACGATCTTAAAGTGGTTGAGGCTATGCTCACCCCGAAGCCCGCCTACTGTACCAGCATGACCGGCAGGGAGCGGCTAAGCCAAACCACTTTGTGTCGGGATAATTATAGTAAGGCTTGCCCTCAGATTTGGCCGAAGACAGTTACCAAAGGTATAAAAATGTAGCAATTTATAATGGAATTACTTCTTTCTAAGTAATGAGCGGAATGCAAATAATAGTAAGATTCCATTAATTTTGCGACTGCCAAAAGCCAAACGATATGCCTGTGTTCCCCAATTTCGCTGCTGTTCATGCTCGCCGACTCTTGCTGGCAGCCTTGATTTTCCTTGCTATTGCAGCCATTATTGGATATGACATGTATCGGCTGGGGCAAGCAGAACTCCTTTGGGCTTATCGGCCACTTGGTTTTTTGCTCGCTGGTTGGCTGGGCTTGGTTGGTCTTTGGCAATGGAGAAAGCTCGGTAAAAACACTACCCTGCCGAGTCGTCCTTTGATCTTGTCTACCCTCAGCGGTGTATTGCTGGGCATTGGGTTTCCAGACATTGTTCCCTTGCCCTTCTTATTGATGGTGGCTTGGGTCCCACTATTACTGTTGATAGAAGATTGGAAACAAAAAGAAGGGGCTAAAAAACGGGAGCTCCTCCCCTATCTGCTGCACACTTTCATGCTTTGGAATATCATTGCGACTTACTGGGTGATGAATACCAGTTTCGCCGCAGGGCTTTTCGCCAATTTTGCCAACAGCCTGTTGATGTGCATTCCTTTTATGCTTTTTTTGTGGACCCAACGCTACATTCCCAAAATGGGTTATGGCTCACTGATCGCCTACTGGCTTACTTTTGAGTATGTACATCTGAGTTGGGAGCTGACTTGGCCTTGGCTGACGCTGGGCAATGGCTGGGCGGAGTATCCCAGTTTGATACAATGGTACGAATTCACCGGTGTTTTTGGCGGTAGCCTCTGGATCTGGGTAGTCAATATCATGTTGCTGAATATACTGGTTAATACCCAGCAAAAAAATATACCATCCTTACCTAAATGGCAACAGTGGTGGAAAGTGGTGGCGGTCATCAGCCTTCCGATGATCGTTTCGGTGGTGATGTACACCAACTTTACCGAACAAAGCGATAAAACCATTGACGTAGTATTGGTACAACCTAATTTTGAGCCGCACTACGAAAAATTTGAGCGCATAGAAGAGGCAGAGCAGATCACCCGGTTTATTGCGTTGAGCAAACCGCTGCTGGACGAGCAGGTAGACTATCTGGTGTTCCCGGAAACCAGCTACGGATTTGTGGAAGAAAACGACGTAACCAGCAACCGGAGCACCCGGCGCTTATTGGAGGCCTTTAGTGCTTATCCGGAGCTGAAACTGATCACCGGCCTTAACGCCTACCACGACTTTCTGCCCGATGAACCCCGGACGGAAGCTACGCGCTCGCGCAATCGTGGTGGGCAGGTTATTGAATACGAGATGATGAATCTGGCGGCACAGATTCCCATGAATGCAGAACAAAAAACACAAACTTATCGCAAATCCAAACTGGTGCCCGGCCCCGAAAAATTCCCGTTCAAGCGGCTACTTTTCTTTCTGGAGCCACTGGTCGATAATCTTGGCGGAACCACTGCTGGCCTGGGCATTCAAGCGCAGCGTTCGGCTTTTACCAGTGAGGTGGCCAAGGTAGCACCCGTGATTTGCTACGAATCTGTCTTTGGTGGCTACTTTGCAGGATACATCAAGGAAGGGAAAGCCCAAGCCGCTTTCATCATGACCAACGACGGCTGGTGGGACAACACCGCTGGGCATCGTCAACATCTTTATTTTGCCAGTCTGCGGGCTATTGAAACGCGGAGAAGTATTGGTAGGTCTGCCAATACGGGCATCAGTGCCTTCATCAACCAGCGGGGGGATATTTCGCAAGCCACCCACTACGATGAGCCCATCGCTATCCGAGGGCAGATGCAGCTCAACGATGAAGTGACTTTCTACGTAAAGTGGCGCGACCTGATCGCACGAACGGCTTTATTTTTGGCTTTGCTGCTGATTTTGAATACGTTTGTAAAAAGTAGACTACCCGAAAAAAAATAATCTTTAGCATGAAAAACTGGATAATTGGGGTCGTATTAGTTGGTCTGATCGGTTATTTTTTCTTGCCCAACATCTTACAAGTCACCGGGTACAAAACCACCCGGGTGATGGTCTACAACGGCTCTACCACAGCAGTTCGATACACCCTGAATGGGGAAGATTTGGAGCTCGCACCAGGGGAGGCGCAAGTTTACCGTAGCAGCCGCCTTACCAATCAGTTGACCCAGAAAAATGGTAATAATGCGTTTAAAACCACCTTCGGCCCCGGGCAGCATTTTATCAACCTTGGAGATAGCCCCCTCCGTTTGATGGAGCGCTATTACCGCTGGGAGGAAGATAAACAGGCGTTTTTTCCTTACCCCATTGAAAATCCTGTTGATCGTTTGCTTTATGATGCCTCCCTGGGCAAGGGCCTGCATACCCTTGATGATTGTTGGGATTGTTGTTTACTATTACCTCCTGAAGAACGCCCCTACCGCTATCTGACGTCAGAAAACAAGGATCGGCGATTTATTATGAGTTCGAGATTGTAGGTGTTGATGGTTGTTGGTTGTTGGTCACTTAGAGACTTAACAGTGCTACGTCTAGAAGGAGCGGCAGCGATAGAAGCGGTACTGACCGGAGGGAAGTGAGAGTGGATAGCGCGGTGGCTAGCCGTTAGGCGAAGGCAGCTGCCCAAAAAAAAATCATTAAATAAAGCGACCTGCATTCGGGAGAGGCCAAAAGCAGGTCGCTATGCTAATCGGGAGGTTTCTATTAGAAGAAATCGACCAGCTCCATTTCGAAAATAAGGACTGAATTAGCGGGGATGCCTGGTAAATTGCGGTTGCCATAACCAAGACTGGACGGGATGAGTAAAGTGCCACCACCGCCAGCACCAAATTTAGGGATACCAATCTGCCAACCGGGAATCAGGTCACTCAAAAGAAAAGTAACGGTACGATCGGGGGTCGTTCCATCAACATTGGTACCATCGAAAACCTGGCCGTTGGTGCGGTAGCCGAGGTACTTTACCTTAACGCTATCGCTAAGGGTCGGCTTCTCTTCCGTGCCGGGGGTGCTGATGGTGTAATACAAACCAGAGGGATCTTCGATTGCATTGAGGTTGTTCGCTTCGATGAAGTTCTCGATGATCGCTCTGTCTATTTCGTCTTGATTAATGGTTTCATCCTTACAGGAAGTGAGCAGAAGCATCGTCAGGCTAAGGAGTAACAAAAACTGTTTCATTTTATATTCGTTTTTCTGCGCGAGTCGACACAGATGAAGAAAATTTCCGCAAAGAACGCCAAAAAGCTGTAATTTGTGGTAATTAGTAGTTTGACGGAAATAAACCTATTTTCTTTTTCTCCGTCCCTTAGCAAAAAAGTACCCTACCCATGGTTAAAGATTTTCTTGTTTTTCTTGATGCCGGTCACGGCGCCCTTGATGCTGCTGGCAATTACGTTACCGCCCCTAGCAAGCAATACAAACACAGCAAGGGAGCGTTTCATAAGGATGGCTGGTTTTACGAAGGGGTCTTCAATCGTACCCTAACCAATGTGGTTGCCAGAAAATTGCGCGACCTTTCCATTCCCTACTATATGGTGAGCCACGAGTGGGCCGATATATCGCTCAATTACCGGGTAGATGTAGCCAACTGGTACGCTAAAAAAGTAAAGAACACCCTGTATGTTTCTAATCACGCCAATGCGGGTGGTGGTAGTGCCCGGGGTTTTGAAATTTATACCAGCCCTGGGAATACAACCTCCGACAAGGTAGCAGAGTTGCACTGGAACAACGTAAAGGAAGTGGTGGGAGACCGTATCTCTCGCTACCGTGATGACACCACCGATGGTGACCACGACAAGGAGGCCCGCTTCTTTGTGCTTACCCGTACGAGCATGCCGGCTATTCTGGTAGAGCACCTGTTTTTTGACAACTACGAAGACGCTTTGCTACTCATGGATGATGAGATCGTAGAGCGTTTTGCGGAAGCACAGGTGAGAACGATCATTGAGGCGCAGGGATTGTTGTAATTTTTTGCCCTTGCGGTTTGGGGTTGTCATACACCGACGCAGACGAAGCCAACGCCGAATGAGGGGACACAACGAGCTTGTTGTAGTCGGGTAAAATGCAGGCAAAAGGAATCAAATACCCACCTTTGATTCCTTTTGCAATTGAGAGGTCACCTCTTTTTCAGCAGCTGATCTTTTCAATGGTCGGCGAATATAACGATCTACAGAAAAGATACCTATTGCTGAGATGAGGGCCAGGAAGCTAGCCAGATACCACAAGGAAGAAAAACCATAGGCCGAAGCCCAGCGCAAGCCCAGGCTGGGTGCGATGATGAATGCTCCCGCCCAGCCGATACTTTGTAGCCCCATGTATTGGCCGCGTCGGCTGCGAGGGGCGATCTCGGCGGTGTAAGTACTGGCAAAAGGCATGCTCAGCATCTCGCCAATGGTAATGAGTACCATAAAGGCGATCGCAAAAACAGGCAACCATACCGCTCCTTGCAACAACAAGAAGGCCACTGCCAGGAACAAGTAACCAACGGTGATAATGCCCAGCGAGCGAAAATACTTGCCAACGGTATGCACCAACGGCATTTCCATCACTACAATCATAACCCCATTGAGCGTTACCAATAAACCGATTTGTGCTTCGGTGTAGCCCAGCTCCTGCTGCAAATAAACGGGCAAACTTCCGAAGAACTGCATAAAAGCGACAGCGCCTAGCATCAGGAAAAACACAAACACCAGAAAAGGGATATTGCGATAAGCAGAATCGGCCAGCACTTCGTTTTCGTCTGGTTCTTCTTCCCCTTTTTCGAGGCGGCCTGGAGGAAGTAGTAAGCGAAAGGCCACTGCTGCAAATAAGCAAGAAAAACCATTGACAATGAACAGCCATTGATAACCGAGGCCCGCAATGAGTAGCCCGCCTAAAATGGGACCAATAGAGAAGCCTAAATTAACTGCTAGCCGGAGTAAACCATAAGCGCGAGCCCGGTTTTTGGGGTTACTGTAAAAAGCAAGGGCAGCTTGGTTGGCTGGCCGAAAAGCGTCCATAACCGTACTAAGTACAAATATCCCTATACTCATTCCCCAGAAAGTGGTTTGCTGGCCCAAGGCCCAAAACAAAAAGCCACTGCCCACCAAGGTCCACTGCTGGACCCGGTAAAAGCCAAACTTATCCGTGATCCATCCACCTACATAAGACCCCAATACCGAGCCAATGCCAAAGCTGCTCATGATCAGGCCGGCATCCTCGAAGGAAAAACCCCGTTTGGAGGTGAGGTAAACCGTAAGGAAAGGTATTACCATGGCTCCCGCCCGATTGATCAATAATACAAGAGACAGGTACCAAACTTCAGCTCTTAAGCCTTCGAAAGATTCCCGGTATAAATTGATCGTACGGTGTAGCATGAGGAGATAGTTTCCACAGAAAACCGTACTATCCCTCGGATAGTTCCGAAAAGCCTAAAAAATAGCGTAGCGGGTGCTGAAATTGAACGACGGACGAACCGTGTGGAAATCGAAAAAACCCTGGTCAATAAACTGCCCGGCTAGTCCTACATTCAGGACGAAGCGCCAGTTGTAGGTCACAAAGTAATCCCAGCTTAAGGTCGAAATGAAGGTAAGCTGATTATCTTTAAAACCATCCTGGTTAGCGTTCAGTACGTTGGTTCCCAGTTGTCCAGCAACTTGATTGGTCCAGCTGAGGGTGGTACGAGAAATGGGTAACCACACCAGGCGATGACTCAAACTTGCAACGCCTCCGTAGCGTTCTCCAGAATTAAACGGAAAATTATTCTCCTCAAGATCCGTTTGATAATAAGCTGATAACTCTGCCGTCCAGCTACTAGACGCATTATTGCCGATAATTTTGCCAGAAGTGTAGTTGGCGTAAGGCCGCCCAGTAAGGGTAAAATCATCTCCGGCGAACGGCTGAGATTGGTAAAAGTAAGCACCTCTGCCATCTATCCCAAATTGCCAGCGCTGTCCGCGTGGTAGGCTCGCACGGTTAGCAAATGCCCAGTTGTCATTGAGCACCGCAAACAGCATAAATTCGTCTTCAATAGCAATATTTTCTTCCTTAAATAATTGCTGTAGCTGCTGCAATTCATAGATGCGGCGACGACGGAAATCGAAGGTACGATTTCCGATAATCGAGGTGATTCTTTGTGCCAATAATTCCCGTTGTTCTGGCGTGGTAGCATTGATAACTTGCTGCTCTAGTAGATCATTCATCATCCAGTTGGCCAACAAGGCATCTTCCGCAAATTCTATTCGTCCGGTACCAAAAAACAGACCAGGGTTCAATGAAATATTGGTAAAGCGGTCGGAGTTGAGCTGAAAATCATCCTGATCCTGCGCGTTTATCGACAATCCTCCCCGGAAGCCCCAGAATTTTTTCGGCGTAGTATAATTGTATTGTTCAATGCTGGCAAAGATGCTCGCTCCTTTTTGCGAAATATCTGTTCTATTATTATCTCTGAATTCTCTGCGAAAAAACTGGGCCTGCCCTGAAACACTGATATTACGAATGCGGTTATCGAGGCTGGATTGCTCACGCCAGTCGATGGACAAATCTCCGCCACCACTGTGATTGACGAAATCATCCATATCACTGAAGGTCCCCGAATAATTCAAGCTAGGATTGATTTCTAAAAAAGGACGCCGCTCGTAACGAGCTTGGTACTGGCTGATGTCGTAAGATTGGGCTTGCACGATTAGGGTACTAAAAACAAGGAGAGCGGTAAAGATTAGGGCTTTCATAAGAAAAGGGTTTTATTTAAGAGCGTAAGTAACCGAGAAACAAGTTGTATTTCCCTGACAAAGCGACTAAAACTAGACCATTTCCTTAATTCCCACATCTATTCGGTGCTGCCATTAACGTGATTTTAACACTAATGCATGAGCATTCTGAACAATTCTCAAAAATTAAGATTGTAGTAAGAAAAAGATGAAGTACGCTCTTTGCATAAGCCTCCTTTTTCTAGCAACGTTCACCTGGGGGCAATCCCTGATGCTCACAGATTTTAATCAGCAGCGACTAAAAAAGCAACAGACGGCGATGCTCGTCCTGGGTGCCTGGGCGGTTGGTAATGTAGGTTCTGGATTGGCCTTAAGAGGTAAAAACGATGGCGTAGATCGCTACTTCCACGAGATGAATGCAGGCTGGGGCGTCATCAATCTGACCCTCGCTGGCCTCGGTTATTGGAGCAGTATGAAAGCTGACCCAGGCAGTTTTGATCTGGCTGCTACCATTGCAGAACAGCACAAGATTCAAAAAATATTACTCCTCAACACCGGCTTGGATGTAGGCTACGTGTTGGGTGGAGCTTACCTCATTGAAAAGAGCAAGAACACCAGCAACCAGCCCAAACGCCTCAAGGGTTTTGGCCGCAGTATTATCCTGCAAGGCAGCTTTTTGTTTGCCTTCGATTTGGCCACCTACCTGGTACATGCTAAACAGAACAAGGATATTCCAAAATTACTGGAAGGGCTAAGTTTTACGGGCGACAGCCTAGGACTGTATCTCACGTTTTGAGCACTTTACCGAGGGCGGGCAAACACCTGGGTCCAGTAATTGTCTTTGCGTGCTGCTCCCATCTCGGTGAAATTGGCGCCCATAAGATTGCGGCAATGACCAGGACTATTGATCCAGGCCTGCAAAACGGTGCTTGAGGAAGTAAACCCACTGGCGATATTTTCGCCGTATTGCTGCCAACTGTAGCCCACACGTTCCAGCCGATTACCGGCGTTGCTACCATCGGAACCCGCGTGATTGAGCTGCCCTACCCGGGCCATATCTTCGCTATGGGAGCTGGCCGCGGCGGCGAGTTGACTGTTCCACTGCAAAGGGCCTACTGCAGGCATGTTTTGGTTGCCACAGCGACACCCCTCGGCACGAAGCGCATTGACCTCAGCTAACATCTGCTGAAAGGCAATTGGGGCATCATTGCTTACGAAGATTTCTACCGGAGAAGCATCATCCATAAAAATTTCGTCAGGTTCACAAGCGGTAAAAAACAATAATCCAAATAACAAGAGAGGGAGTAAGCGGAGGTTATTGGTAGTTACCGATTGCTTCAGCATAAGTACAGACGATTTTTAGTCAGAAGAATGTTCCGACTTAAATCGTTTTCTACAACAAACTAGTATTACGCAACCTAACAAATTAGTTTCCTTAACACTTTGAAAAGGTGCCATTTCTTGATTAACCAAGCTGAAGGTAGACCTGAAATGAGTAGCCCCTTCTCTTGCTTCCAACGAAAATCAACCTTCTAAAACTTCACTCGCTTCAAACGTAAGGCAGAAATGAGCCAACGTGGTAGAGGGCGATGTGGGTCACGTTTTTGGAGGTTGATACTGAGGTTGAGCGACTTCAGCAAGGGAACTTTTTGAGCTTCAACGAATTCGATCAGTGTACCATCATCATCTTCCAGATAGCCCCAACGGCCGTTGGTGTCCCCCATTTCAAAGGTTTCTTCGCTCTTTACTTTGAAGGGATATCCTTTGGCCGCACATTCTTCGATCAGTGCCCCCATGTGCTTGGTATCAAAGCAAACGTGAATGTAACCGAGATCGCCCCAGTAGCGGTTTTCGAATATTTTCACTGGCTTTCTCTCCAGAGATTGGAGTAATGTCAATTCACTGCTCCCCAACAACGGGCTGAAGCCTCCTTGTGGTAGCTTGGGCATCCGAAGCTGTACTTTTCGTAAATAGTGATTTTCGCCAGGTTTGCCGATAACAACATCTTCAACGACTTGTTCATAACCGAGAATATCAGCATACAATCGCAAGGAGCGGTCAATATCTGTAACACCTATAGCTACACCACAGATTCCACCCAGTGGGCCATCGGATTTGCTAAACCAATCATCGGTAGCTTTAATCTCGATGAGGTTACCGTAGGGGTCTTGCAGCATAAAACTATCCTTTGCCAGGGTAGCGGAAAGGTCTGTTCTAAACTGTACTGCTGCTTGCTCCAAGCGAGCACGAGCAGCTGCCAGGTTGTGGGATTTGACGGTGATATAGTTGATACCGAGATCTCCCAATTGAACAGGTGCAGGAGGGCCGGTAGGAGTACGGTCTTCATACTGCCAAATTTCGTAACCGCTGCCGCCATTGGCCTGCATGGCCAACAATGCGCGTTTTTGATGAGGTTGGCCGCCCATGTAACGAGCCATGTGCGTAGCTACTTTTTTATCATCAAAAACCAGTAAATCTGCTTTAAGTACCTGACCGTACCAGCGAAATGCCTCTTCTGCGTCATGTACTCCGATTCCTACTTGTTGGATACCGTAAATAATTTTCTCTTTGCCCATGCGGGATACTTAGTATTGAAGTTGCCAATAACCAAGTGGTCGTTCTTTACCCCGTGCGCAGCAACTTTCGGTAAGTATGACAAAGCCGGTCGGAAGAAACACCACAATGAAAAAGTAAAAATACCCAAAGATTTACCAAATTCACGCGCATCCACGAATTATTGTCATATTTCCTTGCGGAAACCAGTGCGTCATTAGGGATCAGACAATGCTGCAACCCTTGTATTCTTGCTCTTTTCACGAGATCAAAATCTTCCATCAAGCGGAGTTCATCCCGGAACCCGCCGAGCAGTTCAAACGCTTCACGGCGAATAAAAAGCGTCTGATCTCCCCCACCAGCAAAGAGGCCATCATAGCGGGTAAAGAAGCTATTAAATTTTAGCAATGGCTTTTCCGAAGCGAATTGGTAGCTAAAATACCCCAAGTCATTGCCTTGCGCTAAGGCTTGCTCAATATCTTCCAAAAAGCTTGCTGGGGGCAGCGTATCGGCGTGAACAAAATAAAGGATATCTGCTTTGGTTTGCGCTGCAGCGTGGTTCATCTGGGGCGCACGCCCGCCTTTGGGGCAAGCTAATACCTCAGCACCAGCTTGTAGCGCCAATGCGGCAGTATTATCTGTCGTATTCGGTGAATTGGCGACGAGGATAGTGGCAGAAGTGTGTTTTCGTAAATGATGAATGAGGCGCTCAATCTGAGCGGCCTCATTGTAAGTGGGTATGATGATTGTGATCTCCATAAAGTAGATAGTACCTGTTCTATTGCTACTGTGCCAAAGCCAAGAGTTCCGGATGTTTCGAATTCGTAACACTGGCTTTGGCCAAATGTTGGTTCGCTAATGGCTGATTGCCTAAGGCGGTATAAATTCTCGCCAACAAGCGGTTAACGTCAATATTGTCAGGTCGGCGTTGGTATTCTTGCTGGGCGTAAGCTAAGGCTTGTTCCGGACTTTCATACAATTCCAAGTAAATAAAAGCGTATTCCATGTCCATTTGGTGGCCGCTATCGACATCTTCTTGTAGCATTACCTGGATGTCGGACAGCGTAGCTTCCAGCTTTTCCTGCTTACCTTGCTGTTTGTAAATGCTTGCAAGATCGGTATAAAAACTTACTTCAGGAATAATCTCGGCAGCAGCCAGGAGTTCGGTTTCAGCAGCAGCCAAGTCGCCTTCTTCCGTTTTCAATGTGGCCAGTTTCGCCATTGCAAAAGGATAATCTTCGCGCTCAGCCAGGGCCAGTTGGTACTGTTCTTTGGCTTTCACAGGATACCCATAGGTTTCGTAAAGCTCTCCCAGGGTGAGGCGTGCCCAACAAGTAGATTCTTGTCCGGGGAAACCCGCTGCTATCGCCATCTTCATCGCTTCTATGGCACCGTCAACATCTCCATGAATTTCCCGTAGGTAGGACACGCGGGAATACGAGCGCAGGTCGGGACGAATGCTTACCATCTTATCCGCCATCGCTACCGCTTCCGGGTAATTTCCTAATTCCACGTTAGCATCAACGAGGGCACCGTAAATTTGGGCGTTGTAGGGGTTAAGTTTGACGGCTTCTTCGGCCGTAGTGAGGGCATTGGTAAAATCGTGCTGCGACAACTCCACCGAAGCTCGGGTAGAAAGCAAACGGAAACGCAAATCAGGTTCCACCAAGGCTTGCGCCAAGCCCTTCTCTACAACTTCCAATGCCGCCGGGTAATAGTGGCCATGCTCGCCAGTGATACGCGCTTCATTGATAAAAATTTGAGAAAGCTTCAAGTAGGCTTCGGCATCCTGAGGGTCTTTGCGCAGTGCTTGTTGTTGGCTTACATAGAGCCGTTGAATCTGGTCCCACTCTGTTCCTTGCCGCAAATCGGTGTGTCGGTCAAGGAGTTTAGGCAGGTCAATATCTTTGGTATCAGTAGTTTGTTGGGTAGTGGATGTGTTTTGGCAAGACCAGGTAAATAATGCTAAAAGTAAAAGAGTTGTTAGATTGAATTTCATGGCAGTTAGTTTAAAAAAATAAAAATGCTGACTCTTCGGGAGCGACCCTTATGAAGAGTCAGCGTGACTATTGTCCAAAAAACAATCTAGTGCCCTGTCTTTTTATCAACAGGGTACTAGACTGCTGGCTATCACTTATCTGGATTTAACCATTTTTATCACTTGCAGTACTTCACCGCGTTCGTTGGCTACCCGTAGGTAGTACAAGCCCGCAGGGTAAGCACTAGCATCCCATTGACGCTGGTAGATGCCTTCAGCAGCACCTTCACTCCAACGCTCGATCGTATGACCAGCAACGTCCATCACATCCATGGTCAGCTGGCTTGGTGTTGCCAGATCCAACTGTATGGTGGTGTTGGTACGGAACGGATTCGGGTAGTTACCTGCCTGGCGAACGACTGTAGGTTGGAGATCCAACTGTGGTGCCTGGCTCAGTGGTGCAATGTTCAACTGCATGGTATTGTCTGCTACTTCCCCCGCACAAGCATCATCCCCGGCAAAGGGTAAGGCCAGGTAAGGGAAGCTCTTGTTGAACGGCTTATCATTCGCTTCAACACCAGTGGTGTAAGTCAACACTCCTAAAAGGTCATCCGTTACCGGGCTGGCACTTTCACCAGGAATGTAATCGTCGTACCAAAGTCCTATAGCAGCCAGGACAACCCCTGATACCGCTTGCAATTCGATGCGAGTCACATCATCCTCCAGACGGCGCCCGTTGGGGAAACCATCCATATTGGGAATAAACTGTAGATCAGCATTGCCAGCGTAAGTAGGGTCCGTCAGTCCTAGAACCGCTGCTTGTACCAAGCCTAGGGAACTAAAGTTCGGATCATCCCGGGGAGTAGCAGGTACCGCCATGTTGAGGCGCAGCATGTCACCACCCGTAGGCAGGAAGTTATTGATAAAAGGCTTTCCTGCTGCCAAGGGATTACCGTTTTTACCGGTAGCCAATTGGTACGGCGGGAAGTTGGGCACCCCGGTATGGAAGATCGGCCAAAGGTCTACGGAACGAGGCTTACCTGGGCCAGGCAATAAGAGGGTACCAAAGATGGCATCATCCAGTGCAGTACCGGCGACGGCATCGCTGCCTTTCAGTGGGAACAGACCATCTTGTCCGTTGCCAAAGTCAAAGGTACCTAAAGAATTCCGTTGGATACGTAGTGGTGCAAAACCAGGTACGGCTCCACCAAACAGATCATCATCCATGTACAAGCCCAATTCAGGGTTGTAGAAATACTGATCCAGCAAGGTATCTTGCAATTCCTGGTAAGGCGTAAGGCTGTTCCAGTAATCCTTCATGCCTACAGGAATGACGGCTTCGTTGGTCAGCGGCATACCCAGGCGAGAAACCTGTACCCACTCTCCGCTGTGTACTTCTCCGCCAGGCGTAAGCGTGCGGATAGAACGACGGCTGGCTGATGCCCAAACACCAATCACGAAGTTGGGATCCAGAATGCTGGTTGGCCCTGAAGTACCACGTGGTACCAGGTAACGAATAGGAATTTCCATCACGATTGCGCTGGTATTCATACAAGCCAGGCCATCCTGAGCTTGGCCATTCTGACGTGGTGCATCACCAAGGTCAAAGATACCTGCCAAGTCTACAAAAAATGGATCATCCATGGGGCCAGCAAAAACACGCTCTCCTGTGATCGCATTGCGGCGAGCCAATCTCACCTGACGCTCGTAAGTAGAGTTCATCCCCACTGCTGATTCAATAGAACGCTCACCAATATTAGGTGGAGGTACTGGGCCACCACGAAGGATGGTCACGAAGGATGCTCCGCCGTTTTGGCTACGTTCCAGGTTGTAGCGGGTACGTAGGTTTTGTTGACCTAAACGAATATTGAAAAAAGTGGAAGGATCTTCATTTTCCTTATAAAAGGTAAAACGGTAGATGATATCGTCGCCAGTAGTGCTGGGATCATTATCAATATGTATTTCGTAGCGAATATTTTCGCCAAACTGGTAGTAATTGGGGCCACCCTGCGGCAACTGCATAGGTACGTAAGTAGCCACAAAGACAATACTATTGCGGTTGACAGGGCTACGGAAGGCGTACAAATCGACGTTGTCCGCCAGGGGATCGTCAGCAATCATTGGTGCTTCGCGGTGCGACGAAGCTTGCAAGCTGGAGCTGCTACCCCACACTAGGAGCAGGCACAACACCCAGGCCAGCTGAGTAAATTTATTGAGAAACATAATTATTATTTTATAGTTGAATAGTACCCTTTCGGAAACTACTGTTGTTGTTAAAAATGGTCAGTGCTTACTCCAACTCGGTTCCAGCCCAAGGGGCAGCGATGTATGGGAAAGTAGCGCTAAATGGCTTGTCATTCTGCTCCACACCCGTGCTGTAAGTCAGTACGTTCACCAAGTCCTGGGTTACCGGATTGGCACCTCCAGCGGTGTAATCATCGTACCATAAACCAACGGCTGCGAGTACAATACCACTCACGGCTTGCAACTCGATACGGGTGACATCATCCTCCAGGCGACGGCCATTGGGGAAACCATCCATATTGGGAATAAACTCTAGGTCGGCAGTAGAAGCGTAGGTAGGATCTGTCAATCCAAGAACGGCTGCTTGTACCAATCCGAGTGAGCTGAAAGCGGGATCGTTGCGATCGGTTACAGGCACGGCCATGTTCAGGCGCAGCATGTCACCACCATTGGGCAAAAAGTTGTTGATGAAGGGCTTACCTGCTGCCAATGGGTTACCATTTTTGCCGGTAGCCAGTTGGTAAGGCGGAAAGTTGGGTGCTCCCGTGTGGAAGATGGGCCAAAGGTCGACCGAACGTGGCAAGCCTGGGCCAGGCAGGAGGAGGGTACCAAAGATGGCATCATCCAGTGCGGTGCCAGCTACAGCAGCAGATCCTTTCAAAGCATACAGACCATCCTGGCCATTGCCAAAATCAAAGCCTTGCAAAGAATTGCGCTGGATGCGCAAAGCTGCAAAAGCAGGTACTGCACCACCAAACTGGTCGTCGTCCATATAGAGCGACAGCTCAGGGTTGTAGAAAAATCCATCCAGTGAAGTATCAGCAAGTTCATCGTAAGGCGTCAGTCCGTTCCAGTAGTCTTTCATGCCGATGGGGATCACTACTTCGTTGGTCAGCGGCATTCCCAGGCGCGAAACCTGAACCCAGTCGCCAGAAGTAGTAGAAGCACCATCAAAGCCCAGCGTACGTACCGCTTGACGGCTGGCTGATGCCCAAACACCAATCACGTAATCACCATCCAGGATATTGGCCGGTGTAGCCGCTGCACCTTCTTTCAAGAGGAAGCTGATCGGAATTTTAAGGGCCAGGGTATGCACATTGTAACGGGCCAATCCATCACGGTTTTCTCCATTCTGACGAGGAGAATTTCCCAGGTCAAAAATACCACCCAAGTCCACGAAGAAAGGATCATCCACAGGGCCCGCAAATACGGTTTCGCCCGTGCTGCTGTTCGTGATCGCATTTTGCATCAATTGTGCATACGTAGTATTCAAACCAACGCCACTCTCGATGCTACGAGGACCGATGTAGTTGGGAGGAACGATACCGTTGGAAACGATGGTTTCAAAGGAATCGCCGCCATCTACACTACGCTCCAGCGTATAAGTTGTTTTGAGGTTTTGTGCCCCCAGACGGATATTGAAGAAAGTAGTAGGATCTTCGTTGGTCCGCTGAAAAGTAAAGCGATAAACAATTTCATCCCCAGGGATAGCAGCATCGTTGTCGATGTGAATTTCATAACGAATGTTTTCCCCGAAGGTGTAGTAGTTGGGGCCACCATAAGGAAGTTCGGCGGGAATGTAATTGGCAATGATCGTGATGGTATTCGGATCATCGGGGCTACGGAAAGCGTAGAGGTCCGTATTGTCCGCTAATGGATCATTCGCGATGAGCGGTGCTTCCCGGTGGCTGGAAGCCATGACCGGTTGTACTACCCACAGCATCATAAAGAGTGCACCTAAGAAAGTGCCTAATTTGGTTCTCATAACACATTTGGTTTAAATTAAAAGATTTAGTTTCCTGGTTTTCAGTCATCAAAGAGCTGCCAGCCCTTCACCGTTACAGATGAAAGGATATAAGAGCTGGCAGATTCGAATTTTGGGAGGTTAATAGAGTTCCCTGGTGTTGTTAAATACTGTCAAACAATGCTCAGTGGGATAAGACTTGGAAAGTGTTTGTTCAGTCGTTATATAAGTACCTACGAGAGGGCGGTTGTAAGTGGATGTTTTTTGGGGTTTTTATTTTAAAAAAACTAAAATTCAATCTCAGCGAAAGCTACCGGGCCAATTTCAAAGGCTGCACCCGCCAGTTCCTCTTTCGTAAAACCTTGTATTTCTTCATGGTAGGGGAAAATTTCCCGCAAGTGCATCATGGCTACTGGTTCGAAAGTCTTTTGCCAAACATGCTGCATGGCGACTTCCTGTGCAGCGGTAACTGAACCGTTGCGATAATAAGCATAGGCCAGTAAATCGTAGGTTTCGGGAGTGGGGCGTTCTCTTACTTCGGCCAAGGCCAGTACTAATGCATTTTGTTTGCGTGTTTTTTCCAGTTCCAATTCACAGATAGGAATTCGGTACATGTGCCCGTAGGCGGGTACTTTTGTCGTTAGCCGAAAAGTTTCCTCTTCGTCGGTGGCGCAAGCTTGGTTGCCCTCGTAGGCATAGATTTCTGCGAGAAGTAGATGTAAATCCGGGCTATCGTTATGGCGCATAATCTGGTGCACCATTTCTCTTGCTAGGCGAGGATTATCGTCATGGGCATAAGCCATCCAGGCTAAGCCTTTGTACACATACCAGTTGCCAGGATCAAGGGCTAAGGTCATCCGATAGTGTTCATAAGCCTTCTCTACTTCACCTTGGTGACCATAAAAATCAGCTAAATTAGCGTACAACCATATTGCCTGGGTTTTGTCGGTTAGCGGGTCAAGGTTTTCCTTAGCCTCTTCCAAGCGGGCGATTGCGAAAGCAAGATTACCTTTATGGTCTTCCCATTTTGCTTTTCGGATCAGGTAGTTAAAACCACCTTTGGTATATATTTTTTGTAAGAGCCTTTCCGCTTCCTCGTACTGGCCCAGTTCCATCTTTACATCAAATAAAAGATAAGTGCTCGTCATTTGGTTATCACTCCGGCCCATGGCTTCTTCGGCCAGGAGGAGTGCTTCTTGAAAGCGGTGTTGGCTAATGTAATTTCGTGCCAGTGCGCGAAGGAAAGTAGTGCGCTGAAGGGAAGCCGCTGCCAAACCATTGGTCAGCAAATCTTCCGCTTCTTTAAGATCATCGATGCGGGCAAAAGCGTTGAAACGAGCTTCATAGGCGTTTGCCAACTGAAGGGCAAAAGTAAGCTGCTCGGGACTGTTCTCTAATTTTGCCGACCAGAAAGCTATTTCCTGATCGTAGTACGCTGCCCGGTAGGTAGGCTGATAAAGTTGATTGATTGCTGTAGCCTGTACCAGAGGAGCCTCGCTTGAGGTAGAAAAAAAGGAGAGTATGCCCTTGAGACTCAGGGCCAAGAGTAAGGTAAGCATGGTGCGTGGCTTGAAGTGGAGAAAAAAGGAGAGAAAGTCTTTCGCCCCTGCTTTGGTGTTTTACCAAGCAGGAGCAAAAGATCAAAAACTGTTTGGGTTAAACGCTATCACCTACCAAGGGCTAGCCAGGTAAGGAAAGCTGGTAGAGAATGCCTTGTCATTGGCATCAACATTATCAGAAGTAAGACCAGGATTAGCCGTTCCGTCAGGACCACCAAAGATGAGTAGCAATTCTACGTCGATTACATCATCAGCCAAGGCACGACCAGTCAGTACGTTGGTACCGTCGAAGAAAGTTGTTGGCTTATCGGTGGCAACAGAAAGTACATCCGTTGCTAAAACAGAGGTGAACGTTGTTGCATCTAGTCCGAGTGCATTGGTGGTATAACCAGCGTTTAGGGCCAGCAAGCGCGCTTCAAAAGCACTCGCAAAAGCAGCTCCCATCGCGCTAGGAGTCGTCTCATTGAATTCGTCTTTACGGCTTTCGCTTACGAATACGGTATTGATGGCAGGACGGCCCTTTTGATCGGCCTGGTCATATACGCCGGTGAAGTCGAAGTCGTCATCCATCATTTCATCATCATCACAAGAAGAGAAAGCGAATACACAGAGCAACAGCATGGTGAGCGTTGCGAAAAATTTATTGGAAAAAGTCATGGTTGTTAATTTAAATAGTCTTGAAAAAGGTTGGGTTTACGAAAGGGCACTAATTAGCGCTTCAGTTTGGTCTCTACCCAAGTGTTCAATGTAGCGGCGTTTCCTAATTGAGACTTAGGAACTTCAACAACTACCGCCAGCACGTTGGTACCCGCAAAGGTGTCGGTACCAGGGTTGCTAAAACCAGTGGCCGTACCACCCAGAATAGCAGAATATGCACCTAGATCGAAAAAGAAGGGATCATCACGAGGGCCAGCGAATACCGTTACACCGTTGTTAGTAGCCGTTTTCATGGTTTCTCCATAAACGGTGATCTCGGTTTCTACGCGGTTAGCATCCGACATGATGGAGCTTTCTGTCCCCTTCATAGAAGGAGCTACTGGGCCAAAAACGATCATCTTACCATCGCGAGCAATGGCCTGAATCACGAGGTCTTCTACGTTATCGCCATCATTATCGATATTGAATTCGATGAGGGTGTTTTCGTCAAAGGCCGCATTGGCCGTTGCACCAGGAGATAAAAGACCTTGTACAGTAGCGACAAAAACAAGGTTGTCGTTATTGTTAGGATTTTGGAAAGCGAAGTAATCCGCAATGTCCTGTCCGGTATTGGTCACCTTAGGTGCGTCAATGTGATCGGCAGAAAGAAATAATACGAAACCCACTGCCATGGAGGCCAAAGTGAGTAGGGTGATTTTGAACTTAGTCATCATCTTGATTGAAATCATTTGGTTTGAAAATAGTGTACGTGCTTTACTGTTGCACATTCACTACTACCTACGAGACCTGATGATGAGCTGGATGTTTTTGGACGAAAGTTTTTTAAAAAACAACTACACCCTGCTATTTTCAGCGTCACCAAACCACTTTGCGGGTGCATAAAAGGTACCGCCGGGAATAATAGAAGCTAAGAGCGCCAAGCCGGTTACCTTCCAAGACCACTTGAAAAGATAGGCACACTGCAACACCAATACGATGTACAAGAGAAATAGAAAACCATGCGCCATGCCTACCACTTTATTAGGGCCGGTGATATCCATCATGTATTTCATTGGCATGGTAAGAGCAAAGAGCAGATAACTGATCCCTTCAGCAATAGCGATAAGGCGAAGGCGACCAAGAGGGGTGGATAAGATCATAATTACAGATAAAATGAATGGACAATTATACCGATGAACACCTAAAAATGATCATCGTTAAACCAGAAGCCGAAAGTTTACTAATCTAAATAGCAATCAATTCAAGCGCGAATATATATATTGGTGGTTTGTTGAGCAGAGAGAGTAGCAGATTATCGGCATAAATGACAGAAAAGTGTTGCTCCCTCCCTAAATAAATAGACAATAATTGACAAAACTTAATACACAATGCAACTCATAACCTTTTTAGGGTTTACAATTTTGGTAGGCGTAATTGCCTATTACGCAACACGAAAGACAGACGAAACCTCAGCCGATGGCTATTTTCTTGGCGGGAGGAGCCTAACGGCAGTCGTAATTGCTGGTTCTTTGTTGTTAACCAATTTATCGACAGAACAAATTATTGGTCTGAATGGTCAGGCTTATACCGAAGGTCTTTTGGTCATGGCCTGGGAAACCCTAGCCGCCATTGCGATGGTTGTAACGGCTATTTTTTTATTGCCTCGCTATCTGAAAGGTGGTCTTACAACGATTCCGCAATTTCTATTCAATCGTTATGACAAAACGACCAAGACCATTGCTTCGGCCTTGTTCCTGTCTGGTTATGTGGTGGTTTTACTACCCATTGTTTTGTATTCTGGCGCCGTAGCCTTCAGCTCGATGTTTGATTTACCGGAGGTTTTGGGTATTTCCAGAATCCAATCGATCTGGGCTTGTGTATGGGGCATTGGAATTATTGGTTCTATTTATGCCATTTTTGGAGGATTAAAAGCTGTAGCCGTCTCCGATACGGTAAATGCGGTGGGGCTTTTAATTGGTGGAATAATGATTCCATTTT
Organism: Lewinella sp. LCG006; assembly: GCF_040784935.1. Taxonomy (GTDB): domain Bacteria; phylum Bacteroidota; class Bacteroidia; order Chitinophagales; family Saprospiraceae; genus Lewinella. Next base: position 654,717 of record NZ_CP160680.1, read on the forward strand.
TTGGCTTGGCCTATATTGGTGACGGAAGTGTCGCTGCTGGTTTTTCAGAATTAATAAATAGTAATCCCGACAAATTCAACTCCATTGGAGATGCGGCGGCTACGGTTCCTTTTGCGACCATCTTTACCGGAATGATGCTGGTTCAGGTCTTTTATTGGGGTACCAACCAAGCAATTATTCAACGTGCCTTAGGAGCCAAGAACTTAGAAGAAGGGCAGAAAGGCTTGATTTTGGCGAGTTTCGTAAAAATTCTGGGACCACTCATTTTGGTGATACCCGGAATTATCGCTTTTCATATTTTTGGCGATACGCTGGCAAAACCAGATGAGGCTTATCCTCGGTTAGTAAGTGAAGTGTTACCCGCTGCTTTGGTAGGCTTCTTTGCCGCCGTCTTGTTTGGTGCCATCTTGAGTTCCTTCAACAGTGCCTTGAACAGCTCCGTAACCCTTTTCGGACTGGATATTTATAAAGAATACTTTAAGAAAGACGCCACGGAACACCAGGTGGTAAAAGCCGGGAAAATGTTTGGCATATTGCTGGCCGTGCTAGCCATGTTTATTGCGCCACTGATTGACAATGCCCCAGATGGTTTATTCGGGTATCTACAAGAAGTCAACGGTTGTTACAGCATCCCTATCCTTACCATTATCATCGTGGGTTATCTAACGAAAAGAGTACCTGCAATTGCGGCAAAGATTGGTATTCTATCGGGTGTAATTCTCTACTCTATCAGCCAGTTTATTCTAAAGCCTCAGTTGGTACAAAAAGCCGTTGCTAGTGCCGAAGCGGCAGGTATCACAGGAAAAGAGCTGGCCTATGTAGAAGCGGGTGCATATCCCCACTTCCTACACGTTATGGCCATTTTATTTGTGCTTAATATCCTGATCATGCTGACCATTGGTCGTTTCTACCCAAGAACGGTAAACTACCAATTGGAATACACCAATCAGGTTGATATTACCCCTTGGAAATATGTCAACCAGGTAGGAATAGCAATATGTCTTATTGTATTGTTGATTTACCTCTACTTTTCGCCTTTAATGGCGTAAAATAGCTTTAAGTCTTTCCTGAAAAACAAATCCGTTCCTGCATGTCTGCAAGAACGGATTTGTTTTATCTGACTGAGCTAGCAGTTGCTTAAACTGCATTGTATAAAATATGAGGGTATTATGAAGTTGACATTACATTAATCCCTTTTGATTGAGACTTTGGCCTATCGCTGTATCGTTATAGCAATTAATACTGATGATCTATGGGAAATAAATTACCAGCAAAAAACCTAGATGAACAACGCTATCGCGCGTTAATTGACAATACACCAGAAGTAGTGATCATCTTTGATGTTGAATTGGGTCGATTTATCGAAGCCAATAAAGCTGCTTTGACTTTACTTAAATTTTCTCGGGAAGAATTTCTCCAACTAGGTCCATCAGATATTAGTCTTAAACATTACCAGGGAGTACCCGCTGCTGCTAAAATCGAGGTGTATATCCAACAAGCCTTGAATGGTGGCAACCCTTCCTTTGAATGGATTCACCTTGATCGTGATGGTCAGAAAATTCCTTGTGAAATTCGTTTGATTCGATTCCCGCCCTATGACCGCCCCATCGTTCGAGCCAGTATCATTGATTTAACAGAGAAAAAAAGAATAAAACGAGCACTGATAGAAAGTGAAGAACGGCTTAAGCTTGCCTTAAAAGCAGCAGGCTTGGGGTGCTTTGATTGGAGCCCCATGGAAAACCTGACACACTGGGACAAGCGTATGCACGATTTATTTGGCCTAGATCCCTCCGACCCAATTGATAGGAGTATCTTCTTTTTCCAGTCTATCCATCAGGATGATAGAGAGTGGCTTCAAGAACGGTTTAAAACAATGCTAGCTCAAGGAAGTGACATGAACACCTTCGAGAGCAAGTTTCGAATAATAAGAAATGGCAATACTGCACATATGGTATCTGCCGGAATCATCATGCGTACTACTACTGGTGAAGTTCAACGGCTCATCGGAACGATGCAAGATGTGACCGAGCGGGTATCAATCAATGAACAATTAAAGAACCAAGCTACTCTTCTTAATATAGTATCTGATGCGATCATTATTACAGACACGAAGTATGCTGTCCTCTACTGGAACAAAGCAGCCGAAAAAATGTACGGATGGACAGCGGAAGAAGTAATTGGTCAACCGTTGCGAAAAGTACTCGCTACAAAATATCCCGACAGTGAGAAAGAGGAGGATATTGCTGCCATTTTCACCAAAGAAGGAACCTGGAATGGAGAGGTTATCCAGACCAATAGACAAGGTAAAGAGCTTTCAGTCTTAGCTTCCATCACTGCGCTGAAAAATGAATACGGAGAAATAACCGGGGCCATTGGCGTCAATCGTGATATTACCCAACGTAAAGAAGCTGAACAAACTTTAAAAGATCGAGAAGAACGGTTTCGCACGGTATTTAATCAGCAGTTTCAGATCATGGTGCTCCTCTCGCCAGAAGGGCGCGTTATCGAAATAAATGATTTACCGTTTAAGATCGGCGGGGCACAGGAAGATTATATTGGTGCCTATATTTGGGAAACGCCTGCTTGGGTAAAACTCCCTGAATGGCAAACGATTATTAAAGCCCAAGTCTTTAAAGCAGGCCAAATCCAGGAGACGCTAATTGCCGAAGATGCCTACATGAACACCAAGGGAGAACTGCGCTGGGCTGATGCCGCTTATACTGCAATTCGTAACGAAAATGGGGAAGTTAGATACATCTTGGTACAGGCGTCGGACATCACGGAACGAAAACAAACGCAAGCCAAACTCGCCCAAACCCAGCAAGCACTTTCAGAATTAACGAATCGGTTCCAAATCTCTACGCAGGCCGCCAAAATAGGGATTTGGGATTGGAATGTACAGGATGACCTCTTGCTCTGGGACGAAACCATGCAAGAGATTTACGGTATTTCTAGCCATGAACGTTCCATTCAAATAAAAGATTGGCAAGAATATGTGCATCCTGATGATGTAGCTATTTTCCAGGAAATGATCCAATTGCATTCGCTTGGGCAAAAAAAACTGCTCAACACAGCCTTCCGAATTCAACGTACGGATGGGGCTATTCGTAATATCAAAGCTGTTGGTAGTATTCAACGTAATGAACAGGGGAGCGTCGTCCGAATTATTGGCACCAACTGGGATATTACCCAAGAAAAAGAAGCAGAACAAGAGCGAATTCGCTCTCGTCAATTGGAAGCCCGCAACAAAGAACTTGAACAGTTTGCCTACGTCGCCTCCCACGATTTACAAGAACCCCTCCGCACTGTTATCAGCTTTGTGGGCTTACTCAAACGTGGCTATCAAGATAAATTAGATGAACGGGGCAATGAGTATCTTAAGTTTGTGGTTGATGCATCCGTTCGTATGAGCCAATTGATCAAAGGTTTGCTGGAATATTCCCGAATCGGCTCCAATCGTCAACTTACACAGGTGGATATTAATGATTTGATTCAAAATATTCTCGACGACTTATCTGCGCAAATTAACCAGACCAAAGCTGATATTACTGTTTACCCGATGCCTAACATCATGGGCTATAAAACGGAGCTAAGATTGTTATTCCAAAACCTTATCTCCAATGCTATCAAGTTCCGTAAAACGGACCAGTCTCCCATTATTCAGATAGGTGTAATAGATGAAAAAAGTCACTGGCATTTTAGCGTAAAAGACCAAGGTATTGGTGTAGATCCAGTGTTCAAGGAACAGATATTTTCCTTGTTTCAACGACTACACGGCATAGAAAAATACGAAGGTACGGGCATTGGCCTGGCGCATTGCCAAAAAATTGTCGAACTACACGGAGGAAAAATAGGAGTAGATTCACAACTTCATCAGGGAAGTACCTTCCATTTCAGTATTTCCAAATCCATAAAAGCACTCGATTAATCTTCGTAGTTGGACGGAAATGCCGAGGGCATAAACCTATTTTCTCCATCCCTTATTGGGATGAGCCGAAGAATAATCATGCCTTAGGCATAATTCTGGCGTTCGGCTTTTACTTAACCCGCTTTCTTCCAAAAAATTAAGCCAGCGATCACACCAACCACTCCAAGGCCGAAAAATATATAAGCCTGTTGGGTGACCTCCTTGTCACTGGCAGAAATATCCAAGCCCAGGATACTTATGTCCGCAGTAGCATCTTGATACAATTGAAAACCGTAGACGCCAGCAGCTATACCTGCCAACAACAATATCAAACCGATCAGCTTATTCATCTTTGGTATATTTTGGGCCAAATTAAGGCATTTTCACTGATTTTCTGACAGTGCTTCTTGAATTCTATCCCGACTGCAGTGTTTGGGTAAGGCGCATAACGAAGTGGAGTCACTTCTCGAGTAATAGCGTTCCAGGAGAGGAGCGTTTAATCAGTAAAACAGCATTCTATTTTTACAGAATACTTATAAACAAAAAAGCCGATCATTTTCATGATCGGCTTGGTGGAGAATACCGGAGTCGAACCGGTGACCTCTTGCATGCCATGCAAGCGCTCTAGCCAGCTGAGCTAATCCCCCTTGTTTGTTAATTTATCAGCACTTTTCTGATAAAGCGTTTAACGGGAGGCAAATATACACTCTTCTTCGAAAAAGTGCTATTCTAGCAGAAAATTTATTTTGCATAGACTTCTTTCCTCGCCACTATCTGCCCAATAATAATCTCCCCATGATCGCGGGTATTTTCGATGAAAAGCTTACTCGTTCTTCTTCCCGCACAGAGGACGCCAGCGATATAGACACCGGGCAGCGGGGTCTCCAGGGTTTCCTCATCATGCAAGGGCAAGGCAGCGGCATCTTCCGAAATGGGTAAACCCAAGGCTGCTAAAAGCGCGTAGTTGGGCTCATAGCCTGTCATGGCCAGGACGAAATCATTAGGAATTGTGAATTTTCCTTCAGGCCCTTCCAAGTCGACGCGATCAGGATATATGGCCTTTACTTCGGTATTGAAGTGCGCCTGGATACTTCCTTCGGCAATGCGGTTTTCAATATTCGGTTTGATCCAATATTTCACCTTGGGGTACAGCTCGTGCTGACGAATTGCCATGGTCACTTCCGCTCCTTTTTGGTAGGTTTCCAGGGCTACATCACAAGCCGAGTTGGCTGCCCCGATCACCAACACCCGCTGCCCCACGTAGGGGTGAGCATCATCATAGTAGTGTTTCACTTTCGGTAAATCTTCTCCGGGTACATGGAGCATTCGGGGAGTATCATAAAAACCGGTTGCAACCACTACATGAGCGGCTGTATAGGTCGCCTTGCTGGTCTGGATTTCGTACGCTTTCTCCCCTACCCTGCGCATACTCACTACGGGCTCGTAGAGTTTCACCTTTAGCTTGTAAGATTGTTGCAGGCGACGATAATATTCCAATGCTTCTTTGCGGGTAGGCTTATCCGTGTGGGAAATGAAGGGTGTTTCCCCAATTTCCAGTTTTTGAGAAGTTGAAAAGAAGGTCATATTCACCGGAAACTGGTAGATCGAATTCACCAAGACTCCTTTTTCCAGCACTACATAGCTGAGCCCTGCCTTCTCTGCGGTCAGTGCAACATTGAGGCCGGTGGGCCCACCACCGATAATCACTAAATCGTACATAATTGATAAGCTTCGCGTGTCTTGTTGCAACAACGGCTAAGCAGTGATGGTTTTATCACCCCCATAAAAGCACCCTGCGAAAAATATTGAGTTACCCAAGCAGTTGTTTTTAAGCAGCTCCTTCGCTATCATGAACCAGCAACATGATGCGATGGTATAGTTCTTCTGGCTGGAAGGGTTTTGCTAAATAGTCATTAAATCCAACTTGGTAGCAGCGATCTTCCTCTTGTTTACTATTGCTTGCGGATAGCGCAATAATCGGTACCGAAGAAAAATGACGCATATTCGCACCAGCATCCCACCCGTCCATCACCGGCATTTGCAGATCCATCAAAACAATATCAAAGGCGGTTTCTTTGGCTTTCGCCAAAGCTACCTTCCCATTGTCTGCTACCGCAACCGTTACTTTATCCGACCAGGTCGTGAGTACCTGTTTCGTTGCGATTTGCTGCATTGGATGATCCTCAACCAATAATATGTGAATGTTCTTTTGCGGTACTTTGGGAATATTTGTCGATTGTTGGTTACTCACCTGTAAAGGAATCGTGAGATCGATGATTACTTCTCCTTTTTGGCTACTCACATGTTGGCCAACCTTAAGTTGTTCACACAACCGGAGAAAAACCACTGCCAGCAACTGGTCCCGCCCATCATCCACAGACGATGGCTGCAATAAAGAGAGAATTTCTTCTGCAGTAGCTTCCGTTTCGGCATCTGGCCACACAGGCAGTTCACCGGTATATTCCATCTGAACATGAAGCTGAGAACGTCCTTCTTGCTCATTGTCCAGCGTGCAACGTAGCTTCACAAACGACTCAAAAACGCTGTAAGCAAATGCCAGTTCGATGAGGCAAAAGAACAATTGAGCCAACTTATTAGAATCGCCCTTCACGGTAATCGAAAGGCGGGGATCGATATAGATATCTACCTCGCGATTGTGCTGTTGCCCTTTAAAGGACATCACCCGCTGGATGGACTCCAGGATGTCTAAAGTACGGAAATGTTCCAGTGCGAGCGGTAGGTTGTCATTGGACAAGATGGACAAATTCACCAGGTTACTTAGCGTAAAACTCAGGTCATTGATCGTGGTCTTTAAGTCCTGGACCAGTTTTAATTGTTGTTTGTTCAGATGGGTTTGCTCCAGCAGGTAGAACAGGTGCACAACAGTACTTAGCGGTGTCCGAATATTAAAGCTGATCTGGTTAAACAGCTCTCTGGAGTAGTAAGGATTAGGCTTAACGACTTCCTCCTCCGGTGTTTTGGAAGCATCAGGCATGGCCGTGTTCTCAGATGGTGTAATATCCTGAACACTTCCTAAAAGCAGCACCTTATTGGTTTTTTCATCAAACCGAATACGCGTTCTAAGGCTGAGTATTTTTATGATCCGGTTATCAATCATAATCCGGTGTTCCAGCGGGCCGTACTCTTCATAACGAACAGCCTTCTCAAAGAACGCTTCCACCTGATCGCGATCATCACGATGAACATACCTTAAATAATCAGACAGCGAAGGGGAAAGGCTATGCGGAGGAAGCTGAAAAATCTGGAACAACTCTCCCGACCAGGTCATGGTGTTGCTAACAATATCCATCTCCCAATCTCCCAGAGAAGCCATCTTTTGTAAAGCCTCTAAGCGGCTTTTTTCATCCGAAGCTTTAGTAGCTCTTTCTTCGGCATCGGCTTGCAAGCGAAATCGCTCCAGCGAATAACGAATAGCTTTGATCAGTTGCCGCGATTCAAACTCGCCCTTCACCAAATAATCCTGGGCACCAGCTCTTACCGACTCCGTGCCTTTGCGCTGATCGTTGATACCCGTCATGACGACAACCGGAACCTGAGGTGCTTTTTCAATAAAACGCCTCAAGGTATTGAACCCGTTACTATCCGGTAAATTAAGATCTAGCAACACCAAGTCTACATGGTGCTCCTCAATAATATAGAGACCTTCCGAGAGTGACTCTGCACATCTCAGTTGGTATTTATTCCTTGCCTCTTCCAGATAAATACGAATCATTTCCGTATCCGCCTTGGCATCTTCGATAACAAGTATTGTCAGCATTTCTTTTAATGACCCCGCCATAGAAAAAAAGTTTGTCATTTTACAAAAGGGGACGGGCTTACAGACTAAAACATCTAGGAAGTGCTACCCGGTAAAGTAGCTGTTTCCAGCCAAAAGCGTTGAATACAGCTTATGATTTGAAAGAAATTATCAAAATCCACTGGTTTGTTAATAAAACAATTGGCGTGTAAATCATAACTCGCCAATACATCAGCCGATGCGTTGGAAGTCGTCAGAACAACAACTGGAATACGTAAAAGCTTGTCGTCCTTTTTTATTTTTTCCAAGACTTGCTTGCCTCCCCATTTTGGGAGATTCAAATCCAGGAGAATTAAATCAGGTGTTGGCTTATCTGCATACTCCCGCTCTTTTTGCAAGTAGGCAACAGCTTCTACGCCGTCCATAACTACCTGCAAGTCAATATCTGCACCGGTCTCACGAAAAGCTTCTTGGGTAAGCCGCACATCGCCAGGATTATCTTCAATCAATAATATGCAGTATCGCCGTGATTTTTTATTCATGTGCTGACTGTGTTCTTCTTCAATCTGTAAAAGCCTACCTTCTTTAAGAAGGTTCTCGCTTAAAATTACCACAAAAATAGGATTATCCACCCCCTGTTTTGTATAATCCACCGGATAGTTTAAAAATATTTTCCAATAGTAGGCAAACAATTTGGCTACAAGATCATTAATACTTCGTTTAGCTGTAATGATCGGTGGTGTAGAAGGGAGAGCCTACAGATTTATTCCTTTTGATGAAAAAAAACTATTCTGGTAATCATCTATACCTTTAAACGGGCTTATTTGTTACCAATTTCAAAGGGTTTTTCCCATTTTGCGCACACAATATTCCCCCATCCTATTTGGATACGTCATAACCACTTTCATATTAAGGATTCCCATGCATAGTATCAGTACCCTACAAGCGCTCTTTACAAAATACCTTCACGAAAACCGAGTGCAAAAAGCCCCACAAGCCCTTTATGAACCGTTTAATTACATCATGAACATCGGGGGCAAGCGGATGCGGCCAGTGATGGCGCTATTGGCCTGTTATCTTTTCGATGATGAGGTAGAGAATGCACTTCCGGCGGCCTTAAGCGTGGAAGTATTCCACAATTTCAGCCTTGTCCATGATGATATTATGGATGCGGCTCCTCTGCGCCGGGGGCAAGCTACGGTTCATGATAAATACGGGTTGAATAGCGGAATCCTATCTGGAGACGTAATGCTCATTTTCGCCTACGATTACCTACGGCGAAGCCCTCGCCAGGATGCGCTTAGCGGGCTTTACCAAACGCTCACCGAAGTGGCTATTCAGGTTTGCGAAGGACAACAATACGATATTGATTTTGAAAAAAGGGACGATGTACGGCTAGAGGAATACCTCCAGATGATTGAAATGAAGACGGCCGCATTGTTGGCAGGTAGCCTCAAAATGGGTGCTATCGCTGCGGGAGCTCCCGCGGCTGACCAAGAGCATCTAAGTGAATTTGGCCGACTGACAGGCATAGCTTTCCAAATACAGGATGACTTCCTCGACACCTTCGGCGATCCTGAGAAAGTAGGAAAACGAGTGGGGGGAGATATTATACAAAACAAAAAAACATGCCTCATCATTAAAGCGCTGGAGCTAGCCGACCAGGACACCCGCAAGCAATTGTTGGATCTTTACGCCCAACAGCCCGCAGACGAACAAGGTAAGATTGTTGCCGTCACCAACATATTTAAAGAACTGGGCATACCCGATTTTTTAAGAAACTTACGCAATGATTACCAGCACCGAGCTTATGCCCATCTAGCACAAGTAGATGCCCCTGCCGAGAAAAAGGATTTGCTTTTTGGGCTGGCAGAATCGTTACTGGTAAGAGAATTATAGGGTAGCTTTCATAAAAAAGGAGGTAACCTAAGTGGCCACCCCCTCACACTATGAAACACTATATTTCTTGACTCTTCGATGTTTTTACAAATGAAGAGATAAAGTCACGTTTAATTACGATTGTCAATTAATTCGAGAAAACGGTAGCAAAATAACCGTGAGCGGTATCCTACTGCCTACTTCTTTAACAAAGATATTCACTTATTTAGATAAATCAAATATTAATATTACTTATTTGAGTCCAAAAAAAGCTTCCCGTTCCACCATTCTTTTTCGATAATGGCATCATTTTTTTCGTAAAAACGAACCGCAGGCTCATTCCAATCCAGCACCTGCCACTTCATCAAGCGGCACGCCAATTCTTCGGCTCTGACTTGTAGTGCATCAAACAAACGCTGCCCTAGGCCGGTACGTCGATAGGCATCATTGACCACAAAATCCTCGAGATACAGCATTCGGCCTTTCCAGGTAGAATACGTCAGGTAATACAAGCACATCCCTACTATTTTTTCTTTGTCTTCCGCTACGATGCACTCAAAGACACCCGCTGCGAAATCGCGCTCATAATCTTCCACCGTCGCCGTAAGCGCATCTTCGGCCTTCTCATAAATAGCTAATTCTCTCACTAAATCGTGAACCGCAGCTAAGTCTGCTGCATTTCCTCTACGGATATGAATACTGGACATAAGGTTTTCGTATTTTGTCGAACAATCTATACCAACAAAGTTAGAGCTTCCACCGGTAAAACAATACGTATGCTATTTACAAACTATCGCCTTCTTTTTTTTGTCACCAGTTTTTTGCTACTCTTCACAGCTTGCAAGCAAGACCAGGTTACTGCAGATTTGATGCTGACCAACGCCGATATTTATACTGTTGACCCCGACCAACCCACGGCAACGGCCATGGCCATCAAGGATGGTCGCATTCTGGCTATCGGTGACGCTGCCGACCTGGAAGTCTACCGATCAGAGACAACCGAGGTAATGGATCTCGACGGAAAATTTGTCATGCCCGGCTTTATCGAAGGTCACGGCCATTTTTCCGGGCTGGGTTACGCATTGATGAATCTCAATTTCCTACAAGCCAAAAGCTGGGATGAAATCGTGCAAATGGTTGCCCAAAAAGCTGCTGAAACGCCTAAGGGCGAATGGATTACAGGTCGGGGCTGGCACCAGGAAAAATGGACAACAGCTCCTGAATTGGCTCAACATGGCTACCCTTCTCATCATTCCCTCAGTGTGCTCACCAAAGACCATCCGGTCGTACTACGGCACGCCAGTGGCCACTCCCTATTTGCCAACGAAGCAGCTATGAAACTAGCGGGCATCACGGCAGAAACGCCCGACCCAAGAGGTGGGCATATCCTCAAAGATAGTCATGGAGAGCCCATTGGCGTGTTTGAGGAGCGTGCTATGAGTCTCATCACAGAAGCCTATGCTGCTTACCGCGATGGCCTCTCTCCCCAGGCATTGGTGGGCGAATGGCAGGAAGGCGTTGCTTTGGCGCAAAAAGAATGCTTGGCCAAAGGGATCACTTCTTTCCAGGATGCCGGTTCTACTTTTCAGGAAATTGAAGACTATAAAAAATTGGCGGAAGAAGGAAAGTTGGACCTTCGCCTGTGGGTTATGGCTCGGCTACCTTACAACGAATTGGCTGCCAGCCTGGATAGTCAATTCCCCATTATAGATGCTGGTGATCATTTCTTTACTTGTCGGGCCATCAAATCTGAGGTAGATGGAGCCTTGGGAGCTTTTGGAGCATGGTTGTTGGAACCCTATGCCGACAAACCCGATTTTGTGGGTCAAAATACCACGCTTCTGGAAACCGTTGACAGTATTGCAGGCTTGGCCCTGGATAAAAAGATGCAGCTTTGTGTTCACGCTATCGGCGACCGTGCCAACCAGGAAGTGCTTAATCTTTTTGAAAAACGCTTCGCTGAAAACGGCGAACAAGATTACCGCTGGAGAATTGAGCATAGCCAGCACCTGGCCGTAGCGGATATTCCCCGCTTTGCAGAACTGGGAGTTATCGCTTCCATGCAGGCCATCCACTGTACTTCAGATGCTCCCTTTGTAGAGAAACGCCTGGGAACAGAACGAGCGCGTACGGGTGCCTACCCCTGGCGGAGCTTGCTCGATGCTGGGGCTGTCGTCACCAATGGCACCGATGTGCCCGTAGAGGATGTTGACCCGCTAGCCAGTTATTACGCAACAGTTACCCGCAAGCGCCCCGATTCTGGCATGGCGTTTTTCCCTGAGCAGGCGATGACCCGCGAAGAAGGTATCTATTCTTACACCATGGCCAACGCTTATGCAGCCTTTGAAGAAAAGGACAAAGGAAGCCTCAGCCCGGGAAAATTAGCGGACATTGTTGTTTTGAGTAATAATCTTCTTAATTGCTCCGAAGAAGAGATACTCGCTACCGAAGTGCTCACCACCATCGTTAACGGCAAAATTAAATACCAAAAGGCAAAGGAATAATGAAGCACGTCTTAATCCTCATCGGAATACTCCTGACGGTACTGCCCACCAAAGCCCAATTGAATTTTTCGGATCGGGCAGCACAATGCGGGATCAACCATCGTTATTTGTCTGTCCTTCTTGGCGGCGGCGTCAGTTTTTATGATTTCAATCAAGATGGACTAGACGACCTCAGCCTCGCAAATGCCCAGGGAGACCCCGTACAGTTTTACCAAAACATGGGTGGGCATTTTATGCTTTTACCGCCCTTGGTAAACAATGAAGACGAGGTAAAACAACTCCTTTGGGTAGACTTTGACAATGACGGCGACCAGGATTTATTTTTGGCTACCTACTATGGACTGAACCGACTTTACGAAAATACGGGGAATTTGCAGTTGACCGATATAACGCTTTCCGCAGGCTTGCCTTCTTTCAATACACAAACTTTTGGTGCCTGTTTTGGCGACTATGATCGTGATGGTTGGTTAGACCTCTACTTCAGTGTCCGTAACCCGGGAGCTGATGATGAACACTTTCTTTTTCGCAACAACGGCAATCGAACCTTTTCCAACGTTACCGACGCCACCCAGACTGCTGATACAGGCGGACGCCCCTTCTGTTCCGGATTTTTAGATTACAACCAGGATGGCTGGCCAGATATTTATACCGCTCATGATCGCATGGGGAATAGAAATACCTTGTTGGAAAATCAAGGCGACGGCACCTTCCTCAATACAGGTGCCGCTGCCGGAGCCGATATTGCCATTGACGCCATGTCCGTGACGGTCGGCGATTACAATAATGACAGCCTTGTAGACATCTATTGTACCAACATCGTTAGCGGCAACAATTTGCTACAGAACGAAGGACCCAATCAAGACGGGCAGTATACTTTTTCGGAAGTTGCGGCAGCGGCAGGTGTCGGGTTTTATCAAGATTCCTGGGGTGCGGTATTCTTAGATGCTGATAATGATTGCGATCTCGACCTCTACGTCAGTGGTTCGGTGGCGGGTAGCAATGTCACTTCGGCCGCTTTCTATGAAAATGAAAACGACGGTACCTTCAGTCAGCCATCGGCAGGTTTTGTGGGAGACACGGTTCAATCCTACAACAATGCCGTCGGCGACTATAACCAGGATGGCTACCCGGACATCATGGTCATCAACCTTTATCCTTATTACGCGCAGCTTTGGTCGAGCCCGCCCCTTGCGCACCATTGGGTAAAAATTAGCCTAAGGGGTATCCTTAGCAATCGCAACGGTGTTGGCACCCTTCTGGAATGCTACGCCAATGGCCAATACCAACAGCGGTATACCCAATGTGGCAATGGCTTTCTGGGTCAGAATTCCGGTACAGATATCTTCGGTCTTGGCAATGCAGAAGCAATAGACTCCCTGATCGTCACCTGGCCCAGTGGGCATATTGATCGGTACTATAGCCTTCCGGCCAATGAGCAATTTCTCCTCCAGGAAGGCGGGAGTACCAACGGCGACATTCTACCTGATCCCGCAACCGGCTTGGATCCTTTATTAGTCAGCACCTCCACGACTCCTGAAAATCCATTGATGAAAGTCTATCCTTCTCCCGCACAGGAAGAACTCTTTATTACACAAGAAGAAGTAGCTCCTACCCTATTCCGCATTATCAATAGTGCTGGTCTAGTGGTTTATCGTGGCAAGACGGAGGGTGGCACTTCACGTATTGATATTCACCAGCTGTCTGCTGGCATTTATTATCTTCTCCTTGGTACTCCACAGCAGGCCCAACGGGTAGTGACTTGGTGTAAGGGATAAGCGCAGTAACCTGGGCTTGAGCCCGGACGTACAGTAACCTGAGCTTCAGCTCGGGTGTGCAGTAACCTGGGCTTCAGCCCGGGTGTGTTCAAAAATAATAATTTATTTACATACGGGCTGAAGCTCGTTTTACATGCTATGGGACTGTAGACGGGCTAAAGCCCGTTTTACTGGTAGCCTTTTGCGAAGGAATAAGGCCAATCTTGCCATCTTCTCACTAAATTCGCTTTACAAGGATTTTCCATAATATAAGCGATTATCCTGGCAAGGCTTTTCTCATTTCTTACCCAATGATCATAACTTTCACTTTCCCAAAATGCCCCACTCCTATTCAACAAACGATTTGCTGCTACAGCCGTCCCCCCCCTTAATAAGTCGCATTATGTCTTGTAGTTGGACATAATCTTCAGGGATACTAACATCATCAGTCAACTGAATTTGAGTATCAATCAAGAGATGAACGTGATTAGGCATTATACAGTAGCCCAACAAATCGTACAGTTGACCATCATATTGTTCTATCTTCGCTATTACCAGCCGAGCAATGGCTTCTTCCTCTAAGAAAAAAGGTCCACTTTTTATCTTGTCTAGCAACTCATCATTAGCAAGAACACACTGTAAATGATACTCATTTATTTCCTCTTGGGAAAGGTGCTTCTTAGCGAACATTTCTTCTTCCTGCTTAAGTTGTTGCCTTTTCAACTCAACCATGGGCACTGAATTTTTCAGCCTGAAAGTGACAAAAAACGTGCCGCCAGGAGGTTGGTAATGAGGCAGGTTTCTTTTGTAGTATATTTTTTTCGGAGAGGGCATCTTTATTTGTTTTTTTAGTACGGGCTGAAGCCCGTTTTACAGCGTAACCTGGGCTTGAGCCCGGGCGTGCAGTAACCTGGGCTTCAGCCCGGGTGTGTTCAAAAATAATAATTTATTCACATACGGGCTGAAGCTCGTTTTACTTTATTAGCATCAATTTTTCAACTTCTGATTTTCCCGAAACCTGCAGTAAATACATACCTACGGGATAATTACTCAGGTCCAATACGGTATGGTTGGTTTTTAACAACTGTTGTGATATTAGCACACCACGCAAATCGCTTACCGTCAGCATTTCGCCAATTGCTTCTGTGCTTACGTTGACCGAAAACTGGCCCGTAGAGGGGTTGGGAAAAACCGTTGCAATTATTTCTTCTTCATTTGGTTCGGTAGTCGCTACGACGCTACAATAGGCTTCATCAGGATTCAACTCGAGATAGCCTTGTGGGCTTAAATCCTTGTCTACGAAAGCCGAATAAGTTGCCGGGTATTTTTTTGCCTGGAAGGTAAAATTCTCTCCTAAATTCAAATTTCCTCCTTGAGGAAAAGGCTGCCCAAAACGCAAAGGGGTAAGGTATTCCCAAATAAGGGTACCCTCTGTATCCAGCTCAAACACACGCCCCTGACGAGCTACGCACATCAAAACGTGTCCGTCATCTAGTATTTGAATGCTTGAAGCGTTACTAGAAAACGTTTTAGCCGTGTCTGGATGGACAAAGGTGGCACTAAAATCATTGGGCAGAAAAACGTCATTTTCTTGGGCGTAGGATGGTGTATTGGTTTCCCAAACAGGAGCAATGATCTGCCCTTGAGACAAACCTTCCTCAACTGAGAAATTGATAAAATTATTAAAAACAGCAATAGCACCATAGTACGGATAATCTTCAGACACAAAATCATCAATCCATTGGGCATCATGTTGGGAAAACAATTGCTGATCGTCTAAAGTACCTTGGTTATAGGTGTGTGGAGAACCCCAACGCCATAGTAATTCCCCACCACGATTGCTATTCCCTCCGGTATTCGTTGCGGCTTCAGCCGTAGTAGTGCTATGGTCGATGATCCATACTTCGTTAAAATTTCGAGCACTGATCATGATCTGATCCAACTCCTCATTATAGTCAATCGCATTGGCGTGAATCCAATCCTCACGGCCCATCGTAAAAACTTGGTAATTGAGGTTGATACGCCCTGGATGAGCACTCACTTCGCCATAATTTTCGGCAGTTTCATCCACATCTTGTACCAAGTGATCCCACGCCCTCCATTCCCAGTGGATACTATCGGTAAGGGGATCGACTTCAATGATTTTTTCCGACCAAAGACTCTGCTGCGGATAAGAAAGCGTATCAAAACCACTAGCTATCAATTCCTCCTCTTCGATGAGGTCATAGGCAAGTATCAAGATGTGCCCGTTGGGTAGGTAGTGTACGTCATGGTGCTGCCTTTCCGTGTTATCCGCCACCACATAAGTCCAAAGCACTTCATTGTCCCAGCTGACCAACTCCACTACACCTCCAGCCCCCCCCGAACCAAAGGTAGGCCCTTCAAAAAGTGGCGCGTAGCGCTTGGCGCGCAATAATTGCCCATCGGGCAAAAGATAAGCGACAGCGCCAGGGCGTGCGCCGAAATCATTGTCCTCCCATCGATGGACAATCTGCCCGCAAGCATCTAAAAGAAAAGCAGTAGACTGCTGCTCGGGGTAGATCAACAAGTAGTCTTCTATAGGGGCTTCCGCATTATAGGTCAATAATCCTACGGTATTTTGGGCCTCCCCTACGAATGGCAGCAAGATGACGATGATAGCTTTAATTATCTCCAACAAAGCACTTGGAGCGCGAAAATTTAGCATACCTGGTAATTTATATTTCAAAGCTAAAAATACAAAAAGCCACCTGAATAACTTTCGTTACTCAGGTGGCTTAATATTTAAGTGACAATAATTACCAAAAGGTAACTTTCATCGATCTTAGTTAGTCAGTGGAGGCCAATCCGTGCCATCCGTACGAACGAAAGTAGAAGTACCACCTTCGCCGTAGTCATTGTCCCACTCGATCACCAGGGTAGAACCGCTCGTAGTTACACTAAGAAACTGGTAAACCTCTCCCCAACGGCTAGAACCGATAGGAGCGATGATGTTACAAGCGTCTTTGATCTGGAGGCTACCTCCAGGCAAAGTAGAACCTGCACCATAACAAGCAGTGTAAGCACCGTAAGAAAAATCAGCTGCATCCGGGTTCGTTGGATCAGCAGGATCAACTACATCGTAGATACCTTCGCTACTTGTTTCAATCCACTGGGTCATAATGGTTGGACCAGTATTACCACACCAACCTACAGTAGTTACTTCGTAGGTTCCTGAAAGATCAGAAGTACAAAGCAAGTCAGCATCGAAGCTGAAGAAACCACTGAATGGCGCAGAAGAAATAACGTTAGAACCAGTGTTAGACGCAGAAAAAGTACGTCCGTCGTTTAAGGTTACAGTACCATTGAAACGGAAGGTACTACCACCATCCACATCAGCAGTAGTTAGCCCTAAGGCATCTAGTGCTTGCTGTAAGGTGAAGCTAAAACTGGTGAATGGAAGTCCGGTATCAGGATTAGTACTGAACTGAGCAGCATCAATCGTCAAAACATTAACAGGACCAGCACTACCTGCACCACCATTAGCTTTGTCGATATACTGTACTACCCAAGAGTAAGAAGCTACGTTCTTACCATCGTTATCATCGTAGAATTCTACGGAGATGTTGATAGCAGAGTTGGCGACATCCGTCAAAAAGAAGTTCCCGTCCTTAGAAAGCAGGCGAGCAAAAGCTCCGTGCTCCAAGTTATCGTATTCGGGGAAAGCACGCTCCTTTTCTTCACAGGCTGTGAAGCCTACTAAGATTGAAAGTGCGAAAAGCGAATAAAAAAGTTTTTTCATCGCAAAATTATTTTCAAATCCGGTGGTCATCTACTTCGCAAACAACCACCGGAATCGGTTAGACAAAATTAACGTAAATCACCAGGCTTAGTATCCCAGAATACACGACCACTCAAATTCTGACGCTGAGAAGCGTTAGCATTAAAGTTGACGTAAACCGCAGGGTACCAGAAGGTACGTGGGAAGAAGCTCGTAGAAGAAGTTTCCCGCGTAGGCTCCATCAAAGAAGGATAGCCAGTACGACGGTAGTTGTTGAAAGGCTCCAAGCCCATACCGTGGCAAGCCAGACGGTACTCATTCATGATAAGATCCAGGCGCTCTTCGTCATCGGCAGCAGCGTCATACAAGCCAAGTACTTCATTAACATAAGCATCAACAGCAGCTGCATCAGGAGCAAAAGCTGCATCAACAACAGAAGTATTGAAGTTCATTACCTTGCTGATAGACTGACGTAAAGCCGTTTCCAAAAGTGCGCGAGCATCGCCATTTACACCCATGGTAAGTACACCTTCTGCCAAGAGGAAGTGCGTCCAGCTTGATAAGAAGATCGGCTGAATACCAGCACCACGTGCACCGTCGGTACCATTGTTAGACACCTGCCAGGTGTCGTCACCCGTATCTTCATCTTGAATAATCATTGGAAGGTTATCGAAAGCACCACCAGCAGGGTACAAGCCCCAAGCAGTACGCTTCAGATCATCCGGTGGAATACCGTCGGCATTACCGTGGCTACGTCCCCAGTATCCACCACGGATACCATCAGGATCACCAAAGTCACCAGATGCAGTACACCAAGGGTAACCGTCTTCCCAGTGAGATGGATAAGGAGCAGTGGTACAATCCAGGGTAAACTGGTTCTCATTGTCCTCGAAGCCATCCTGGCGGCGGAAGTAGTAACGCAGACGTGGGTCTTCGTTGTCTTTCACACCAAACATTTGCCACATCATGTAGTTGCTCATGTACCAGCTTGGTCCACCATTTTCGTAACCATCCGTGTAGTAAGGGTGACGAGAATCTGGCGCAGCACGGTTGCTACCATACTGGAACTGGAAATCTTCACTGATTTCATCAATAATGTTTCCACCACTAAGGATATCATTGATTGCAGAGCCACTACCTCCCGCTAAGCGAGTCGTTACGTGGTAACGAATAAGTAGTGTATTCGCTAACTTAGACCATGTGGCAGCACCTCCATTGTAGTAAAGGTCACCACTGAGCGTTCCTTTGGGGTTACCAAAGTCGGCCAAAGCAGAAGTCAACAAATCAGCTGCAGCACCGTAAACGGCCTCGTCAGCATCCGCCTTCGGGCTAGGTACAACTACCCCCTGGAAAGCTTCACTGTAAGGAATGTCACCGTACAAATCAACCAAAGTAAAAAGGATATAAGCCTTCATTGTCTTAGCAATACCAGCGTAAGTCGTAAGATCACGCTCCGTCGCATTGTCAATGATAAGGTTAAGATCCGGAAGCAGATCGAAATAAGCGGTTTCCCACATGAAATCGAAACTGGTAGGACCATCTTGGTTGTTATAAAAATAACCACCATCCATAGCTGTCATCCGTACGTAAGGCATGGTTTCATCGCTTACTTCGTCAACGAAGTCTTTGAAATCCAACATTACGGCATTGAACACCAAGTCCAATTCTGCCTTATCTGGCGAAACTGAGTTGGGGTTATCCAACAACTCATCCAGCTCCAGGCTCTGACATCCCACGATCACGAGGGCGACCAAAGCGAGAAAACTATATTTTAAAATATTTTTCATATTGTTATTCACTTTTGGTTGTTTAGAAGGTGAGGCGAATGCTACCACCGATTTGACGAGAAGTAGGAACGTTCATCAGCTCAAAGCCACGGCCGTTACCTACACCCAGTGAAAGTACTTCTGGGTCAAAGTTTGCTCCAGCAGGGAAGCCAAGTGCTTTGAACCAAAGGTTCTGACCAGACAGCGTCATGGTCACCGTACCAAATGGTGAATTGTCAATGATGCTACCAGGTAGGCTGTAGGATAAAGAAACCTCACGCAACTTCAAGTAAGAAGCATCGTAAACACGCATCTCGTCCTGGAATACACCACCGTTCTGCCAGTAGTGCTGCGTAGAAGTGATCTGAATATCGTTAGGCGTACCATCTTCTTTCACACCAGGTGCTACTACAGGTACGTAACGGTCAAAGTCCGTTTCCGCAAGGATACCACGTGCCATCAAGGTAGAAGGTAGGGTAGAGTAAATTACACCACCATCAGAGTAGGTCATCAAAGCATTCAATGCGATTCCTTTGAAATTAACGTTCAGACCATAGTTCATCACGTAATTAGCATTAGGATCACCCAAGATCCCCAAATCAGGAGCGGTGAGGTAAGTACCATTGCTCTGTACGATCCGGTTACCCGCATCATCACGAGCAATAACAGCTCCTTTGATCACACCGTAAGGCTGATCAACGATGGCAAAGTTACCCAAGTTAGAGTAACCAGAGAACACCAACTGGTCGATACCTTCCGCAAGTTTCTCTACATTAGAAATGTTTCTGGTGTAGTTAGCATTCAGCGCAACACGTAGATTGCTGGTCTGAACAACCGCCAGGTCAAGGCCTAACTCGATACCTCTGTTGCTGATTTCTGCAGCGTTGATGGTCGTGTTTTCATAACCCGTTGATGGATCAAGATCCAAGTCGATAATCAAGTCCGTAGATTGCTTGTCGTACAAAGAAAGATCAACACCAAAGCGATTGTTGAACAAACGCATCTCTACCCCAAATTCTAATTCTGCGTGTAGCTCTGGCTTAAGATTTGGGTTACCAAAGCGGTTGTCTACCGTGTTGGTATTTATAACCGTACCACCATTGGTGATAAAGTTACGAGTAGCAACACCAAGGATGTTACGCGTCTGATAAGGATCAGGATAACCAGCAGAAGTACCGTAGCCTAAACGAAGCTTCAAGTAATTCAAGGTGCTGTTGTTCTGTAATCCAGCAAATGCCTCTGTTGCGATGAACGATGCAGAAACGGAAGGATACAGAATTGAACGATTATCTTTCTCCAAGGTAGAAGTATAGTCATTACGCGCCTGGGCATTCAGGTACAAGAAATTCTTGAAGCCTAACGAAGCTGTAGCGTAAGCACCAATCAAGTTCTCCTCGCGGAAGTCAGACTCGTTGAGGTGGTTGATAAAGTTGTCGTGCGTCAACAGGTTGTAAACAAACTGCTGTGAACTGTTAGCGAAAGTACGCAGACGCGTGTCACGACGAACATTCACCCCTACAACACCGTCCAAAGTCAAGTCATCACTCAAACGAGCGTTGTACTGAAGGTTCAAGTTGTGGTCAGTAATCGTATTGGTACGCTCTGAAGTTTCCAGCACACCTAAAGGCAACTGGCCACCACCTTTGTTAACCGAGTAACGCTGTGTTTGCGTAAAGCCGTCATAACCAACGCGGTACATTGCAGACAACCAATCTGCCAACTTGTACTTAAGGGCAATGGTACCAAAGAAACGATTAACGCGCTCGTTGTCAGAGGTGTTCTGCAAAGTCCAGTAAGGATTCTGAATATCGTTACCACCACGGTAGCCAATACTAGAGAAATCCTGAGGATTTTCGTACTCCAGGTTTGTCAAGTCAACAGAACGAGGGGTATAAAACACGTTTGAGAACAAAGAAGCACCCGTAGGGTTAGAAGAGAAGCTCACACCAGTAGGAGGTGCTTGGCGCTCAGAAGTAACATAGTTAAAGGTACTTACCAGTTCCAAGCCATTTGCTAGCTTGGTATTGATACCCAAACCAAGGTTGTGCTTGTCAAAAGTACTCAGCGGAATGAAACCTTCCTCAGAACGGTAACCGTAGCTGAAGTTCAAAGAAGTTCCTTCTGACAAACGATTAGCGATATTCACCGAAGTGCTCGCAATCAATCCGGTCTGGAAGAAATTCTCCAAGTTATCATACGCTTGGTAGTTGTACCGAGCACCCGTGTACTGAGGTAAAACATCTCTCAGTGCAGCACGATCATAAGGGTGTGCAGTGGTACCATCTGCAGCAACACCATCATTGGCAGTGCGCTCATTGAAATTGGCACCCCAGTTAGAGAAGGCCGCAGACGCGAAGTTGTGGAATCCATTACCCCAGCTGTCCTGGTCATCAGGAAGAGAAGCAATGTCATTCGCAAAGAAAGACTGGTCAACGGTTACTTCGAACTTCTTGTTCAAATCACCAATATCACCATTCTTGGTGGTAATCAAGATTACCCCGTTACGGCCTGCCTCACCGTAAAGTACGGTAGCTGAAAGTCCTTTCAATACAGAAACTTCTGCAATGTTGTTGGGGTCAATGTCCAAGAAACGGCTGGAAGCCGAAGAACCACCTTCGTCAAAACCACGGTCACTGTTCGTATCAGAGTTAAAAGGAACTCCGTCAACAACGAATAATGGTTGGTTGGAACCAGTGATAGAAGAATAACCACGGATAATAACGTTGGTACCAGAACCGGCCAGACCAGAAGTCTGAGAGATATCTACACCTGGCACTTTACCGCGTAATACACGCGCAACATCCGCTTCTGGTCGAAGCTCAAGTTGTTCATTACCGAGTGTGGTTACCGCGTATCCGAGGGCTTTCTTATCCCTGCGAATACCCAAACCAGTTACTACCACTTCGTCAAGGGCAACCCCTTCACTCATGGTAATATCCAGCACATTGCTGGCACCTAACTTTACTTCACGGGTCTCAAATCCCGTGTAACTAACTACCAAAGTGGTAGATCCGTCAGGAACTTCTAATGAATAGGAACCGTCGATATCGGTTACTGTACCGGAAGAAGTGCCTTTTACGAGGATACTCGCACCAATTAACGGCTCGCCGCCGTCATCGGTAATGGTACCCGATACTGTCCGCTGAGCGATTGCAAAGCTCACCGCAAACAGCACTAGCGATAATACTAGTGAGAGTTTTTTCATACTAATGGCGTTTTAAATAAAAAAATACTAGTCAACAACACCTGCCCATAAGACAGATGTACATCTTGATACCGTTACCCGTAGGCAGCAGTATTTTTTCAATTTGGTTTAATGTAGGGGTACCCTATTGAGCTTGGAAGGGTTTGTTTGTTTTTTAAAACAGTACTAGGCTAAAGTTTCACTAATTACACAAAACTGTTTTTCTATTGGCGGGGCTAAGGTGAGAAATATTTTTGACTTTAACACACTCTTAACAACGCATATTTCTTCGCGAACGCTGCCTATTGCCATAAATAATATGTTTGCACTAACGCAATTGCCGCAGGTACATTTGGATAACGTTCTGTAAACCAAAGTATAAAGCATCGCTAATTAAGGCGTGCCCAATTGACACTTCTAATAAATCAGGTACATTTTTTTGATAATACGCCAGGTTCTCCAAATTAAGGTCGTGGCCGGCATTAATTCCCAGCCCAATTTGGTTGGCCAACAGCCCACAACGGGTATGGGGAGCTACTGCTTTAGCAGGATCTAGGCTAAACTGTTGGGCATAATGGCCGGTATAAAACTCGATCCGCTCGGCTCCTGTTTCTTTGGCTCCTTCTACAAAACGTTCCTCAGCATCTACAAATAACGACACCCTGATATTAGCAGCTTGCAACTCTGCCACCACGTCTTTTAGATACGCTGCCTGCTCAATGGTATCCCAACCTTGATCAGAGGTGAGTACTCCTGGCCCATCAGGTACCAAGGTGCACTGATCAGGGCGATTGGCCAGCACCAAGTCCAAAAAAGACCGATTGGGGTAGCCTTCAATGTTGTATTCCGTCGTAACAATTGACTTCAACAGAGGAACATCACTATAACGAATGTGCCGTTCATCCGGACGCGGATGCACCGTAATCCCTTCGGCACCAAAAGCTTCGCAATCTTTAGCAACCTGTATCAAATCCGGCAAATTACCTCCCCGGGAATTACGTAGCGTTGCGACCTTATTGATATTAACACTTAAACGAGTCATCTCTTCAATGATGGTTAGGCAAGCAAAGGTAACAGCTTGTCCGAGAAATCCATTTGTACGGAAACAAAATTCCGTGATCTATAGTCCGTCAAATCAGAATTCACAAATCCTGCCTTAGAGAACTATAATACAAAAGCGCGGAAAACAAGACTTCCGCCTCGCTCCCCGCGCTTTCAATTTTTTAACCCAGTTTTTGCGCTACAGCTTAATCACTTTTTGTGACCACAGCTCTTTGTCCCAACTGATCTGGAGCCAGTAGGTTCCTGCTGGTAAATTGGTAAGATCCAATTGCTGCTGCCAGTTGCCAGGATTTACCTGGTGTACTTCTTGTCCTAAGTGCTGGCCCAAGGCATTCACTAATCGGAAGGACAAGGTCCCCTGGCTTGGCCAGTTGGTCGCACGCAAGTACAACTGGTCACTCGTGGGGTTAGGTGATAGCGTGAGGTCAAAAGCCCAGGCCGGCGTGTTTACGCCAGAGATAATTGGGTTAACCGTATCCATCGCTGTCGCCGATCCACATTCATTGGTCACTACCAAGATGACTTCAAATGGGCCGTTTGCGGTGTAAGTATGCTCTACCGTTTCACCCGTAGCAAGCTCTCCATCACCAAAAGTCCAGGAATAAATCCATCCAGGAACAGGGGAATCAACCATGAAGCCATAGGTCATCTCATCGTCCGTAGCCGTGGTAAATACGGGTGCTGCCGGAGCTTCCAGAACCGTCATATAATCCATTATTTCTACCATCGTGGTACCGTAAATATTGCTTACTTCTAAGCTAACATCGTAGGTGCCCACCGTTTCGTAGGTAACAGTCACTGTTGGTCCACTTCCAGTCGCAGGTGTCGCTCCGGGGAACGACCAAGCCCAGCTTGTTGGATTGTTTTCTGAAAGGTCAGTAAAAGTAACAGTAAATGGTACACATCCCGCAATATCGCCACTAAATGCTATCTCGGGGAGAAGCCCATCAATGACAATGGTCTGCGTTACATCGGCATCATTACACAGCCCCGTCGCCATCAGACTCACCTCGTAAGTACCATTACCCGGGAAAACATAGCTCGGGTTGTCCATGGTAGAGGTAGAACCATCAGGGAACGTCCAAACTACCCCCGTTGCTCCGGCAGAAGTATTGCTAAAGGCAGCCGTTGTTCCGTTGAGGGTATAATCAAAACCAGCTGTTGTTGCGGCAAAAATCGTTACGGCATCCTGACTGGTCACCGAATTGGTGCCAAATGCATTGGACGCTGATAGTGAAACGTTGTAAACACCAGGTGTGGAATACGTAACTACCGGATTGACTTCCGTTGATGTAGCAGGAGTACCTCCGGGGAAGCTCCACATAAGGGCATCCGCATTTTCCGTTGTACTGAAAAACGAGACGGTCAAAGGTGCACACCCTTCTTCCTCATCTTGTGTAAAGCTAATGGATGGGATCTCTCCTTCGACTACAATGGTCGTCTGGGTCACTCCCGAGCCACATGGCCCTGAAGCATTCAGCCTAACAATATAGGTACCCGTACCGGGAAAAGTAAACATTGGATTTTCCTCATTGCTCATAGCACCTCCTGGGAAAAGCCAAGTGTAATTAGTCGTATTGGTACTAAAATTCTCAAAGGTCGCCGTCAAGCCATTCAAAGTATAGGTGAAGAAAAGATCGGGCAACCCGATCACCGTTACGGTCTGTTCCGTCGTGCTTGTTCCGGCAGCATTGGTCACACTTAAGCTTACTTGATAAGTGCCCGCGGTAGCAAAGGAGGTCATCACGGTAGCATCGGTGCTCGTAGCAGGTGTGCCACCTTCAATGGTCCAGCTGTAAGTATTGCCAGCACCTTGCTCATCAGCCGTCAGGATGATCATCTCATTCCGGCAAACGCTAAGGCTACTGGAAGTAAAGGTTGCCATGGGTACGGTGAGTACCGTGACCGACTGCTCGGTGGTATTGCTACCACACGCATTGGTGGTAGTAAGTTGTACCGTATAGGTGCCCGAAGCTCCGTAGGTGTGCATGACACTCATACCGCTGCCTTGGTTACCATCACCAAAGTCCCAAGCCCAACTGGTAATTCCTTCCTCGTCAGATCCAGTGGCCCCAATGGTGAGGCTGCCTAGTGTAGATGACAGCGTAAAGTCTGCGGCAGGCCCCTCTCCTACTACAATATAGTCTTCCAGGTTTTCGGTCGTCGTACCAGCAGCATTCGTCACCACTAGGCTTACCGAATAGGTTCCGGCAGTATTATAAGTAACGGTAGGATTGGCCTCGCTGCTAAACTCAGGAGAACCACCAATAAAAGTCCAGGCGTAGATGTAAGCACTTCCCTGGTCATTGGCCGTAAATGTAGTTGTAAAAGGCGTACAACCATTTTGCCCGGTGCTCGTAAATCCACCCGCAGGGGCTACGATCACCATGATGGTCTGGGTAATGGTTTCGGTACCGCAAGGGCCCGTTCCCGTCAGACTCACCTGGTAATTTCCAGGAGCAGCATAAGTGTGAGTAACCATTTGTCCCTCGCCAGTATTGCCATCTCCGAAATTCCAAACAAGATTATCTACCCCCTGGCTGGTACTGGAAAAAGTAGCTTCGTAAGCGCCTAAGACATAATCGATATTAAAGGTCACCATAGGTTCTGGCAATACCGTTACCGGTGTTACCGTCTCGGTAGTACCTGTACCAGCAGCGTTGGTAACACTGACACTAGCCGTGTAGTTGCCGGGTTCATTGTAAACAACCGTCACCACCGGATTGGTACTGCTCATGGGCAGGCCACCGGGAATGTTCCACAGGTAAGTATACCCTGGTTCTTGCGGCTGGGCAGTATAGGTCACTGTCAGCGGTGCACAACCACTGTCCACAGAAGCGGTGATGGTAGGTTCTGGAACAAAGAGGATATCAATGGTCTGTCTGCTGGTGTCTGTACCACATTCATTGTTGGCTACTAAGGTCACTTCGTAAGTACCTTCGGTGGCGTACGTATGCGTTGGGTTGGTCGCTGCCGACATCATCCCATCGCCAAAGAACCACTGCAAGCCATCGGCAAAAGAACTGTTATCGGTGAAATCAACAACGGCACTTCCCAAGTCATTGACATAAGTAAAGCCAGCTGTAGGCCCTTGTGCTACCACAATAAGATCGGTTTCCATCACCGTGCTTGCACCAGCGGCATTGGTGATCGTCAATTCTACCGAATAGGTTCCTGATGTACTATACGTTACTTCTGCTTCAGGGGTATCGGCCATTGCTGGTGTTCCTCCTGGGAAACTCCAGGCATAAGTGTAACCATCAGCCTGAGGGTTGGCCGTAAAGCTAACCGTCAATGGAGCACACCCACTGGTCACCGACGAGGTAACCGTTGGCGTAACGGGCAACACCAATGTTACTGTTTGCGTAGCTACGTCGGTTCCGCACTCATTTTCTACCGTTTGGGTAATCACGTAAGTGCCTTCTGCTTCATAAGTATGAGAAGAAGGAGTCGTCGTAGTGCTGTTTCCATCACCAAAGTCCCAAGTCACCATCGTGGTATTGCTACTCAGATCTTCCAGATCAACGGTAAGACTGCCTGGTGTCGCCGTTGCCGTAAATCCAGCGGTAGGGCCTTCATTCACAACAACGTAGCCGGTTTCGGTCACCGATGATGATCCAGCCGCATTGGTAATTGTCAGGATAACATCATAAACACCAGCAGCAACGTAATTAACGGTGGGGTTAGGGTCTGTCGAAGTAGCAGGATCGCCGCCAGGGAAAGTCCATTCGTAAATCAAACCATCTTCTTGTGGCTGAGCGGTAAAATCCACACTCCATGGCGCACACCCTGTCGTAACTGTACTTGCAATGGTAGGCGTTACCGGGAAGATCACTTCTACCGTTTGAGTAGTTTCCACCTGACCACATTCATTGCTCGCCACCAGGGTGATGATGTAAGTTCCGGCTTCGGTGTAAGTTACAGTTGGGTTAGCCAAAATTGAGGTTTCGCCGTTACCGAACGTCCAGCTGTAGCTGTCGGCATTGGTGGAATTGTTAACAATTACAGGACTGGCCTCACCGGGTGCTAGCGTAGCCGTGAAGCTCGCCGTAGGTAATCCTTGAACGGTAATATAGTTGACCAAAGTCACTGTTTCAGATAATCCATTGGACATTACCGTTAACGTCACATCATAAACCCCTGGCGTGGCATAAACCACCTCGGGGTTAGGCTCACTGGAGGTAGCTGGAAGGCCACCGGGAAATTCCCAAGACCAGCTATCAGGATCCCCATCGGATAGATCCGTAAACTGTACGGTGAGATCGGCACAGCCGCTGGTTACATCGCTGGTAAATTCCGCAGTTAGGACCGACTCTACAACCACGGTTTGAATAATGACATCACTGCCACAACTATTGAAAACTTCCAGCTCTACCTGATAGGTACCAGGGGCAGGAAAAGTGTGCAATGGGTTCTCTTGTTGAGAAAAAGTACCATCATCAAAATCCCAGGCAAAATCTTCTACATCAGAGGACGATGTATTCGTAAACTGGTAAGTAAGGCCCGTCGTATGAGCGAAGGTAAATCCTGGTGTTGGTAAACCAAGTACCGTCACCGCGCCGATTTCGGTATGCGTATCACTCCCCACATTGTTTTCAACCGTAAGGGTTACGTCATATACCCCCGGGAAATTATACTCCGTAAAAGGAAACTGATCATTACTGAAACTAGGGTCTCCACCCGGGAACGACCAATCCCAGAATTCTACTACGCCAGTTGATAGATCATCAAAAGATACCACCAGTGGTGCACAACCAATGGTGGGGTTCACTTCAAAGTTGGCCACCGGAGGGTCAGTAGCCCCACAAAAAGAAGTCAGTGAAATATTATCAACGTACATGTTGTTACCAAAACCGTTGATGTTTTCTATTTTGATCACCACATCTCCCTGCCCGTCAAAAGCCGACAAGTCAAGGTCGATACAGCCGGGGCTGTTGGTACACCATTCCGAAGGATCTTGTGGCGTGAAAGCATTGTTACGATCACCCGTGGTTGCAAAGTTTCCACCACCGGTTTCATCACCTTGAAACAGTAAATTCGGGAAGGTGGTACCACCATCCGTTGAAAGTGAAATACGCAACTGGTCGCGCATATTATTGTTGAAACGAGCGTAAGCATATTCTACGGAAAGCCTCACGTCTCCTTCTGCTGATAAATTAAATCCAGGGCTGATCAGGGCGTCTGATTCGCCGTCTGCATCGTAGTCAAAGTTATTAACGAAGGCAGCTTTACTCCCAAAATTCCCTTCAACATTGGTAATTTCCCAGGTGAAATCATTGTCTGGATTCTCAACATCCCAGCTACCAAAACCATTTTCGAAATTTTGGTAGTGAATGACTTTGCGGTAAGCCTCGTCTAATCCTACTTCCACCACAAAGGAGGTAAAATCATCACCTACATTGTTTTCTACACTTAAAAATGCCTGGTACGTACCTGGCTCGTCGTAATACACAATAGGATGGGCAGCGGTAGAAAAACTGGGTGTTCCCCCCGGAAAATCCCAGGTACGGTTCAGCACAACCCCTTCTGATTCATCAAAAAAGGCTACGAAACTCTCTATACATGCTTCCTCTACGGAGGCTTCAATAATTGCTATCGGCGGCTCCTGAGAAGACTCACATGTGCCTAAACAATTGGCGTTAGAGACAAAGTTATTGATGGAGTTGATGGAGGCATTCGACCAGGTATTGGTATTGTTTACCGAAGGTGCCATGATAAATCCACTTCCTCCGGCATCGTGTTGTGCACTGAAGTTGTGCCCTAGCTCATGCGACCAAACGACTCTGAGTAGGTTGGCATTGCTACTGAAGTTTTCGCAGGTATTGTAACGCAAGTTGTTGCAAACTCCACTCAACCAAGCTACACCAATGGTGCCGCCGTTGAAGTTTCTACCCGTCCACAACGTGGCTACATCAAAAGTGACGCCGAAGCCGCCGCCATTGCCCCAATTGGTAAAATTATCGAGCAAGGTACCTGCGTCTGTATTGTTCGTCCAAGGGTCACAGGTGGTATTGTTACAGGTGGCAATAAAAGTAGTGGCTACCTCAAACTGAATTTCATCGGCAAATTCGTTATCGTAATTGGTTTGTACGTTGGCGAGGTTATTGAGCATAAAGTTCTCCACACTGGTAGCATTGCTGCCCAGATCCTGAAACAATTCAAAATCCGACGCTAGGGCAATTTCTACCAACAAACACTCTCCCAGCTTCTCGGGGCCAGCAGGTTTCTCTTTCAGTTTTTCTACCTGGGCAGGGATGTGGGTCGCACAATATGCTTCAGGAATAATCGCATCCTGTTCCCGATAGACCAGATAGTGATCACGTTCCGCTTGGGCGTCAAAACGCCATAAAGGTTCAAGATAGTAGACAACTCCTTGCTCTTCCCAGCGGCCAAGCACGTAGTGCTCGTCAAAAGTAAAGAGTGCTTCCTGAGGATTAGTCAATCCAACCGTGCCCTGAAAAGTAGCCGTACGTAGAGGTACTTGTTGCTTCACACGACCATCCACCATTGTTTGAAGGTGGTAATTCTTAGCTCGTAAATCGTAACTGGTCAGACGAAAATCCAGTTGCTGTTTCCCTTGGGTAGCCAAAGAAAATTTCACTTCATTTGCCGAAGCTTGGTACATTTCGTACAAGACTTGGTAATCAAGCGCGACCGTCTGATAATCTTTAAATTGTTCTGCAAGAATGGGCGCCTCTGCTTTTGGCAAAGGCGATAACTGAACAGTAGTTTGGGCGTAAAGGGTTCCCGTCAAGAGGCATAGCCATAAAGGGAAGTAAGCTGCTAGCTTCATCATGGAGAAGAAATTGTGTTTTCAACTTAGAAGGGTACTCTAAGCAGTTAATAAATCCGGGTTGATAAGGTGAAACGGTGTTGCACGGATTCCAAGGGTAATAACTTATCGGCTTTTTTGGGAGGAGCACGCAAATATAATATCCTTTCAATTTTTTTTCTGATAACCTATACGTGGGAAAGCGATGGATGTTACAAATACCTTATTTTGTCGGCTATTGTACGCTGAGTTCGTGTTAAGTTACTAAGTTAGCACCTAGAATTGCGTTAAAAACAAGTTGAGCCTTCTCAATGAAAAAATTACCTGACATTATGAAACGTTTTTCCATCCTGATCGCCATTGTTTGCTGTCTGTCGCTAACGCTTCAAGCTCAAAGAGGAGAACCTCAGGGACAACGCTGGTGGCTAGGTGCCCACACTGCCCTTGGTTTTGGAGCCAGCACCACTTTAATCAATTACACCTTAGGGCTTGCGCCGATGTACGGCTATCGGATCATCCCTCAAATAAGCGTTGGTCCACGGGCAAGTATTCTTTATAACCACTACCGTTTTCGGGACTTTTTTGGGAATGTTTTCGAGAAGGTCAACGTAGTGGACACTGGCATCGGTGCTTTCGTCCGAGGACAAGTATACCGGCAATATTTTGCTCAGGCTGAACTCATGTACGAAAATGTACAGGTTCCGATTGGTAACGACGAAAAAGTCACTTATAGAGGCATGAACGCCTACATCGGCATCGGTATGAACAGCGGCGGAAGTAACCCTACTTTCGAACTCATGCTCGCTTACGACCTCAACCTACAGGCCATCTACCGCAACAACCTCATTAATGGACGCTTTGGGTTTACGCTGTTTTATTAAAGTTGGAAGGGTGGAAAAGTGTAAGGGTGTAAAAGTTATTAACGCTTACACCCTTACACTCACCTAACCTTTACACTGTTAAAACCACCCCTAATCCAAGCGCTTTTCCTCTTGCGACAGCACCCCTTCAATGGCGGCAAATACCCGTCGGGGTTTGTGGGGGCGCCAATTGATGTCGTTGAAGAGGCCGCCGAAGTGCAGGTAGTTATCGAGTTGGGTATCGCGCATTTCTTCCAGCACATGATCTTGCATATTCAGGAGTACCACCCAGCCATTGTATTCCTCCAGGTCATCCTTCCACTCTTCGTAATAGCTGTCATCATCACCGTGATAATTGAGGACATTTTCGCCAATCAGAATGTAGTAGTAAATACCCTCAGCAATCATTTCATCGATCAGCTCTCGCTTGAAGAACATGATGTCATTGTGCACCGCATCGTTCCATTCGCCAATCAACTCGATAATGGCAAAATGCTGGTCATAATCAGCGTACAGCACCTTTAAATACAAGGTAGGCGAACCGATATTGTCCCACTGCGGATGAATGTAGTAGTTGTAAATCGTATCGGTATATTCAAATTCACTGTAAGTTCTGCCGTAAAAAGGAGAACGCTTGTCGCGAGCAGCCGTATATTCATCTCGCCAACGGAAAAATGGCTCAAGATCTTGCATATGTTTTTTCCTCAATGATTAACAACGAAACACTATTTTTACCGAGTAGTTTGACGGAAATAAGCCTATTTTCTCCGTCCCCAAAGCTTGAGTGTTTTCTAAGAGCATGTTTGGAGCTTGCTTGCACCGAAAACCAAGCATTTAGCAACCTGGCGTCACTCAAAATCACTTACTTGACCCGCCAAGCGCGTGATTTTGAGTTTAGCCAGAACGCTAAATCATTGATTTTCAAAAGTAATCCGCTCCAACACATGCTCTAAACTTTGCTACATGCTAAAAATTTTGATTACGGGTCCAGAATCCAGTGGCAAAACGCAACTGGCTCAAACGCTCGCACGGAGGTTCCACAGTCCTTGGGTGCCTGAGTTTGCGCGTACTTATCTTCATGCTTTAGAAGGGGACTACGAAGAAGAGGATCTACTAAAAATTCTCAACGGACAACTCCGTTTGCAGCAGCAACATCACAGTTCGCCCTTGCTCTTTTGCGACACGGGCCCCGAGGTTATCTACGTATGGAGTAAGGTGAAATTTGGCCAAGTTGATCCTTTTATTGAAGCAAGTTTACGCAAGTACCATTACACCCTGACCCTTTTGTGCACGCCAGATCTCGCGTGGGAACCCGATCCCTTGCGCGAAGCACCTCTTAGGGCAGACCGAGAGCAATACTTTGAAATGTATAGAAAAACACTGCAAAAGTTCAATCGGCCCTACCTGGTCATCAGTGGCCAGGGCGAACAAAGAGCCAACATTGCCGTTTCAGCAATTCAACAGTTACTGAACACGGATAAATAAAATAAGGTTTCACAACAAAAACCACGCTTATGAAGACGAAATCATTCTTTTTGGTCAGCCTGACCTTCCTGGTCATCTTTTTCGGTAGTGCTTGTCAAGC
The DNA here is from genome assembly GCF_040784935.1 of Lewinella sp. LCG006. GTDB lineage: Bacteria > Bacteroidota > Bacteroidia > Chitinophagales > Saprospiraceae > Lewinella. Next base: position 687,485 of record NZ_CP160680.1, read on the forward strand.
CAGCCGTACCACCAAAGGCGGAGCAATTGGCGCCGGTGCTGGAGGTGTTATTGGTGGTGTCATCGGAAACCGTTCCGGCAACACTGCTGCGGGCATTATCATCGGCGCTACCGTTGGTGGAGCTACGGGGGCAATCATTGGTCGCTATATGGACAAACAGGCCGCAGAAATCCAGCGCGATCTCGAAGGTGCCAGTGTAGAGCGGGTCGGTGAAGGCATTCTTATCACCTTCGACTCTGGCTTGCTCTTTGATGTAGGCAAATTCGCACTCCGCCCTGCGACCAAAGCCAACCTCAACGAACTATCGACGACCCTCAACAAATACGAAGACACGGAGATACTCGTTCAAGGCCATACCGACAGTACTGGTGAAGAAGACATGAACATGACCTTATCAGAAAACCGCGCTAAAGCTGTACGCAACCACCTTACAGGACAAGGCGTAGCGGCTAACCGCTTTACGGTACAAGGATTTGGGGAAAGCATGCCACTGGCTGACAATGAAACGGCATCTGGTCGCCAGCAAAATCGGCGGGTAGAAATTGCCATCTACGCCAATGATAAATTGCAGAAAGCTGCACGTAGAGGGGAATTGGAATAGAGAACCAATCAATTAGCGAAGAGACGTTGCGGCGCAACGTCTCTTCGCTAATTGATTAAAAATTATCATTCCCTCCTCCCTTCTGGTCGTCATTGTTAATCTTGGTACGGCGCGTCCGGCCATTGCCCTCAAAATCCAGCTGCCCGAAATTATAACTCAAGCTTATCCCCACCGAACGGAAGGGAATGCTGAAATCAGAGCGCTGGTAGAAGTTCTCCCCACGAATTTCGGAAGGAAAGTTCTTATTCCTGTTGAAAGGCTCAATAGCGCGCACACCCAAACTGAAACGCTTGTTGAATTCTTTGCGTAAGCCCATCCCGTAAATCCAAAAGCTTGGGTTCTGCCCTTGAAGCGTCTGATTAGGGGAACGTGCAAAACCAAAAAGATCAAATTTCCAATCGCGGGGCAGGTTAATATTTGCACCTACATTGGTGCTCCAAACGATGGCCTCACGGCTCAAATCAATAGAATCGATCGTTGATGAAGCATCATAAGTGAATATATTGAAGCCCAAGCGGAAAGAACCTACCTTTTTCACATTGATCGAAGTGAAAATATTAACTCCCACACTGTTGTTCACTCCAATATTCAGATAGCTCGTGTTAGATACCTCTGAATTGGGTTGTACCTGCACAAAACTCTCAATCACATCCGTGGTTTTGCGGTAGTAGACAGAAGCATTGACGGACACACCTTTGACGAAAGTACCATAGCTCAACTCGTACTGATCCACCACCTCTGGATCGAGGGTAGGATTACCAAAAACAACATTATTGGGGTCATTAAGCTGGGTAAAAGGGTTGATATAAAACAAACTGGGCCGCTGAATACGCTGGGAGTAACTGACCTTCAAGTTGCTGAAGTTTTCAAATTGCTTACTTAATATAATACTGGGCAATATGTTATCGTATTCCTGGGTAAACGGCGCTACTTCCAGTTGCTCGTATTCTCCGCCTATCGTGGTGCGTTCATAGCGGGCACCAGCAATCAACCCAATGCTTTTACCAAACTTGAAGTTAAAGGAGACATATCCAGCATGGACATCCTGGTCGTAAAGGAAGACATCCGTCAATTGCGATACTGGCGTAAACGGATCCCCATTGGTAGCACGCGTCAGCGTCTCGTAATCACTGTCAATTCTACGAATTACGCTCTTCACGCCCGTCTCCACCTTTAGTTTTTCACCAAAAGGATGCACATAATCGGCCTGTATCGTGTATTCCTGGTTGAGGCCGTTGTTGTAATTGCGAATATCTTCATCATAAATATCCGTTGTCCCCATCTGATCCGTAATATTTTCCTGATCACTAGCCGTGGAACTCACCTGAAATGCTGCCGAAAATTCGCGCTCCGAATCCGGAAAGGTGCGCTTGTAGTCTGTCGTCCAATCGTAGCCATTACGAAAACCTTCATTATCATTGGTTCGGGAAAAAGTAGTCGGCTCCGTTGCGCTCAACGAGGCAATTGATCCGTTCAATGTCCCGTCTCGCCAGTTATTAAAGCCATTGAACCGGATAGACGAGTTGAGGCTGTTGTAGGCATTAAAATCATAGAAGGCGCCAAAATTACCATTAAAACCCAGCACCTGGCTGCTATTGGGGCCTTTCTGCTCGAAGACCGAAGTAGTCAGCGGACCATCATATTCCTCCCGCCGAAAGTCGATATTTCCTTCCCGGCGCCACGACCAGAAGCTGTTGGCACCGCCGTTGAGGCCAAACCGGCCACGTACCCAGTTGATGTTCAATCCACCGTTGTTCTGCCGCGTACCAATAGAGGTATTAGCAGAACCCGTAATCCCTTCCGCGTTTCGTTTTTTGGTAATAATATTGATGATCCCCGAGCTACCTTCTCCATCATATTTTGCCGAAGGAGTGGTGATCACCTCCACTGTTTTGATCTGGTTGGCAGGTATCGTCTTGAGGGCATCCGCTGTATTGGCTGCAAACATCGTCGAGGGCCGCCCATTGATCAGAATCTGAATATTGGAAGAACCTCGCAAACTTACATTGCCATCCAAATCTACCGATAGCATGGGTACATTGCGCAACACATCGGCGGCATCTCCCCCAGTAGTGGTGGCATCTTTATCCGCATTGTAGACCAGTTTGTCAATCCTGTTTTCTACCAGAGCAGCTTGCTCAGTCACTACAATTTCATCAAGGTTTACACCGGTAGGCACCAAATAGATCGTCCCCAGGTCCAGGTCAGGTTTCTCCAAGGTTGTTTCTACGCCTGTAACGATGCGGTTTTCGTAGCCCATAAAACTGATGTTCAGTTCGTAGGTTCCGTTCTCTACTTCTATGATTTTAAAACTCCCGTCGGCTTCGGTTATTCCACCGTCCAACTGCTTACCATCGGCAGACTGTATCAGCACCAAGGTAGCAAACTCTACCGGCTGCCCACTGAGGGTATCCAGCAGTATCCCTGTGATCCGACCTTTGATGGTTGGGCCTTTTTTGCCACCTCCCCCACCCCATGGCGGTTGCGCCATCAAGAGGGTACCTAATAGGAGAAAGGCGCTGAAGAGTAGCGTGCGTTGGTAGAAACGTTTCATAAATTATTGAGCATTTAGGCAATTGAAACACAAAAGTGATCATTGAGTTGAGGTCTACCTAAACGATGATATGAATGGGGATGGATTTGCAGTGGAAGGAACGACAAACTCGGTGATTTACATCACCTTCCTTAATCATCAAATTTTCCCATCTTTGCGCTCACTAACAAACCGAAGTATAACATGGGTATTTTCAGCAAAGGCAGCAAAGCGTATAGCATCTTTAATATCAAGTGTCCAAAGTGCCACGAAAGTGACATGTTCCCTACCGGTAGCTTTAGCTTCAACCAGCCTTTCGAGATGAAAGAACGTTGCGACAAATGCTACGAAGATTTCTTCCCCGAGCCTGGTTATTACTACGGTGCCATGTTTTTGTCCTACATTTTCACAGCCTTCTTTTCTATCGGTTTTGTGCTGTTTTTGCACTGGGTACTCGACTGGAGCACTACCGCCAGTTTTGGCGCTTTACTCGTGGTGCTAGGCATCTTTTTTGTCTACATCTTCCGCCTGGCGCGCGCCCTTTACATCAACATCCATGTCCATTACGACCCCAACGCTATCGAAAAAGGTAAAGGCAAAGCCAACCAAAAAAGTAGCGCTTCACGTTTTGGCAATTAAGCACTTGTTCCAACGTATTTACATCTTACTACCCTCCGCAAGTCCCTCTACTTTCAATAGAGGCTCCACCAGCACCCTACGGGCCTGGTGCCGCGTCGTCCGCACTTCGCTGTGCTACGAGCTACCACCAATCGTATGATCGTATTCGTACGATCAGAGTGACCTTTTCCTAAACCGGAAATGAGAAGTCAGAAGTCGAAAGTTTTTGAAGGCTACTAATGGTCAGCTTTCCTCTAGTTAATGCGCGCGTCACAACACTTCCGACTTCCCACTTCCGATCTCCGACTTTGTCTCAATCGTATGATCGTATTCGTACGATCAGGGTGACCTTTTCCTAAACCGGAAATGAGAAGTCAGAAGTTGGAAGTTTTTGAAGGCTACTAATGGTCAGCTTTCCTCTAGCTAATGCGCGCGTCACAACATTTCCGACTTTCCACTTCCGATCTCCGACTTTGTCTCAATCGTATGATCGTGTTCGTACGATCAGCATCCGCCTGATACCCCTATTCTCGTCACAATGCCTTATTTTTGCCCAAACGACCAATTTACCGTTATCATGTTCAACGTGCATTCCCCAAATTTCCAAACGCTTTTCTTTTTAGTGCTTAGCTTTTTTGGCGGTACTACGCCACTTTGGAGCCAGCTACCAGATGACTTTTATGACACCGAAGTCCTGGATGGATTTGAGCTACCTCTCGGGATTACCTTCGACCGAAATGGACAGGGTTATATCTGGGAAAAAGCCGGGCAGGTGTATGTTATGGATACCGATGAACATCTCCTTCCTGAACCTCTCCTCGACATCAGCGAAGAAGTAGTCAGTTGGAAAGATCACGGCTTAAACGGCTTTTGTCTCGACAACGATTTTACAGAAAATGGCTATTTCTACCTCTATTATGTCGTCGATTTACACCATTACTGGCATTATGGCACACCCGAATACCATCCCGATAGTACCGTTACCTTCCAACCTAGTTTCGCCCGGATCGTCCGCTACCAAGCGGATCAGGCTACTAATTTCACAACCATCGTACCCGATTCCCGCAAGATTCTCTTAGGTGAAGACATCAGCAACGGCGTCCCTATTCTTTACGAGTTTCACGGCGCAGGCACCATCCTCCAAGGTCTCGACGGCACCTTGCTCTGCTCTTCGGGCGAAACCACCGGTGGCCTGCACATTGGTATCGGCAACGAACCCGGTGATGAGTTTGTCCCTCAAGCCATCGAATGGGGCATCATCACCCCCGACCAGGATCTTGGTGCTTACAAAGCACAGTACCTCGGTTCTCTCAACGGTAAAGTCCTACGTATTGACCCCGAAACCGGAGATGGCCTCCCTTCCAATCCTTTCTTTGATCCAGCGGCACCACGCTCAGCACAATCACGTACCTGGGCCATGGGATTTCGAAATCCCTTCCGCATGATGCTCAAACCCAATACCGGCAGTCATTATCCCAACCAGGGCAATCCTGGCACTATTTATCTCGGAGACGTCGGCAATGGTGCCTGGGAAGAACTCAATATCATTGAACATGGCGGCCAAAATTTTGGCTGGCCCATCATGGAAGGCAATGAAATTTGTTGGAAGTTCTGGACCACAGAAGTCCCCACCAACCCTTTGGCAACCAATCCCTTAGACAGCTGCGATCATCCCTTTTTCAACTTCCGCGATCTGCTTGCCCGCCCACTCGAAAGTGGCCCCTATGTACCAGGCAACCCTTGTGACGCCACCCAACCAATTCCTGCGGAGGTTCACCCCACTTACGCCCAGCAGCCTCTTCTCGTATGGAGCAACTCCCGCTGGAATCCACCTACCCGAGCGGCAGTACCCGGCTGGACAGCAACCGGCGATCCTACCAGTATTTTCCTCAATGAAGCCGACAGCCCCGTTACTGGCGAGATGTTCAATGGCTACTCCAGCCTTTCGGGCATCGTCTACCAGGGGGAACAATTCCCCGAGGCTTACCGCGGAAAATATTTCCACATCGATTTTAGTGGCTGGATTCGAACCCTTTCCATTGACGACAACAACCAGCTCTCGGCAGTAGACCTCTTTCACGAGTATACCCCAGACATCATTTACCTTGCCGAAAATCCTCTCGATGGAACCCTCTACTACACCAACCTCGCCGGTGAAGTTCATCGCATCACCTACGGTGGCAACCCTGCACCTGTAGCCGTCATTGATGCCGATAAATACTTCGGCCCCGGCCCACTTGAAGTACAGTTCACCGGTAGTGGTTCCTACGACCCCAATAATACAGCCCTCACCTATCTATGGGAATTTGGGGATGGCGAAACGAGTACTTTGCCCGATCCTGCCCACACCTTCACAGCTTCCAGTAACGCACCTACCAGTTATACCATTAAGCTCACCGTTACCGATGAAGAAGGCGCAACCCATACCGCTGAGCGGATCGTATCGCTCAACAACACTCCACCCCAAGTAGAAATCACCTCCTTCAAAGATGGAGATCAATACCCCCTGGACTTCTCTTCGCTGCTGAGGTTGGCGGCCCAGGTAACCGACGCCGAACACGCCGACGAAACCTTGATGTACCAATGGCGCACTTTCCTGCACCACAATGACCACTTCCACCCCGATCCTGTCATCTTCGAACGGGAGAGTCACTTCCTGATCAGCCCACTGGGTTGCGAACAGGAAATCTACTTCTATCGTATCGAATTGACCGTCACCGACCCCGAAGGCCTATCCACCACCGTCTCTCAGCGGATTTATCCTTACTGCGGTGAACCCTACGTCGAGTGGGTCGACCTCACTGGCGAGGTCGAAGAAACAGCTATCCCTCTCCAATGGAGTGCCCAATTCGAGGACAATATCACCAGCATGGAGCTCCAGCGCGGTAGCGACTATTTCACCTACGAGATTATCGCAATGATTCCTATCACCGGCGATCATACCAACTTGCAACAATATCAGTACACGGATGAAAACCCACTCCGAGGTGCTAATATTTACCGCATCAAAGTCACTACGGAAGATGGTGCTTTTACTTATTCCAATCTGGTTCCTTTCAGCTATCCAGCCCCCAAAGCGTGGCGTGTCTTCCCCAATCCTGCGCATCATCAGCTCTTTTTCTATCTTCAGGAAGCTTCTGCTGAAACTGTTGAACTGGAGTTTTTTAGTCTTCTGGGGCAACGCCTACGAGAGATCACCTTCCCTGCTACGCCAGGAGAAGAATGGCAACGAGAAATTCTGGTCAGTCAATTCCCCAAAGGCGTCTATGCCTACCGCCTCCGCTGTGGCGAACAAACTTATGTGGGAGAAATAATTATCAATTAATACAAGCCAACTTCTATGTCTAGCGTAATTGGCACCATCATTCTCCTACTTACAGGCTTAGCTACTTACAAAGGCTTTGTCGATCGGGCCTATTACGAACGCCACGTTTTTCATACCGATCCTATTTTGATCGACAAACAATACGACCGGCTCATTTCTTCAGGTTTTCTGCACACCAATTGGCTTCACTTTGGCTTTAATATGGTAGCACTGCTTTCCTTCAGTTGGTCTTTGGAGTTTGTCCTTGGTATTCCCAAATACCTACTCATTTATTTCGGTGCGCTTCTAGGCGGAAACCTCCTTGCACTCTACCTGCACCGCAATCACGGCGACTACCGGGCCGTAGGCGCTTCCGGGGCAATCAGCGGCGTCATTTTCGCATCCGTCATACTTTTCCCTGAGATCAAAATCTCTCTTATCCTTCTTCCTTTTGAAATCAGCACCTGGGTATTTGGCCTTTGCTTCGTCATCATCTCTATTTTTGGCATCAAGTCTCAGTCCGACAACATCGGCCATGATGCCCACCTTGGCGGTGCGATTGTAGGGGTGCTGCTCACCATCATCATGCAACCTTCTGTTTTGCAAACCAGCTGGTGGTTGATCTTGCTAATACTTGTACCTACTGCTGTTTTCTTGCTCCTCATTGTCCGTACCCCCGCTGTCCTATTGGTCGACAACTACTGGGGAGAAGGGCTGCAACGCCCCCGTCGAAATAGGTCTTCCACCAAAAAGAAAGAAGTTTCCCTAGATTACCTGCTCGATAAAATCAAACATCAGGGCCTGGATAGCCTCTCCTCTTCAGAACGGGAAATGCTGGATCGCTATCGCAAGGAGATGTGATCATGCCCCCAAAACAAGATCCTATCCTTCCCCCGGAGAGGTATCCGAAGGACGGAGTCCCCTGCAAAAGTATCCAGCGCCCTAAGCCATCCGCTGCATCCACGGCTTGGCCTCTTCCAGTTGAGCTGCCAATTTAAAAAGGATGTCCTCACGGTAAATACCAGCCGTAAACATGACCCCAACCGGCAATCCCTCTGCATTCCAATGCAGCGGTACCGACATAGCGGGTTGCCCCGTCATATTTGCAATAGGCGTATAAGGCATGAAAGCAAATACCTTTTCCGCCAATTGCTCAATATTGGCCTTCATCAGGCTACCGAGGCGCAGGCTGCTGAGGACATTCACCAGTATTTTTTCCGCCGGGCTCGATTGCAAGCTACCTATCCGGAATGGTGCCAAAGCTACCGTAGGTGTCAGCAAACACTGATAACTTTGGTGAAAATGACCTTGCCGACGGGCCAAACCATTCCACTGGCTCCGGTAGTAAGCGTACTCACCTGCTGAGATAGCGTCTCCCAATAGGCCCAGCGCGTAGGTATTGGCTTCTACCTCACCGCGTTTAACCTTGATCCCGCGCGATGCACTGATGCTTTTCAACTCGGCGCTCACTTCCCCCATGATCAAGTGAAGAAAAGTCTTGGTTAAATCTTCTCTCTGGTAGGGCAATGGGATGGCCTCTACCTCGTGCCCCAAGTCAGCCAAAAGGTGGGCAGTTTCTTCAACCGCTTGCTTACAGTCTTCCGCTACTGGAAGTCCCAAAGGATGCTCCGTAGAAAAGCCTATTCTTAGTTTTTCAGGCGGGGTTTTCAAAAGATCAGTATACGCTACTTTCGGTGGTGGTGCATAATACAGTTCGCCAATACCCGGCTTCGAGAAGGTATCCAAAAATGCCGCACTGTCCCGCACACTCCTACTGTTACAGCCTTCAACCACCGCACCGTTCCAGCTTTCTCCAGCACCAGGCCCCAAACTCAGTCGCCCTCTCGATGGTTTCAACCCAAACAAGCCACAGCACGATGCTGGCATCCTGATGGAACCACCACCATCACTCGCCGTAGCCATTGGCACAATACCGCCAGCCACTGCTGCCGCGCTACCACCAGAGCTTCCTCCGGGGGTGTAATCCTTATTCCAGGGATTGCGCGTAACGCCAAAAGCTTCGGGTTCGGTAAAGGGCGTCAGGCCAAACTCCGGGGTATTGGTTTTCCCAAAAATCAACAAACCTTCTTTTCGGAATAACTGAACCAAATGACTGTCTACTTCTGAGACCATCCCCTCTGTCGAGCGAGAGCCGATCCGTAGAGCTGTCCCCTTTAGTGCCAAGCCCAAATCTTTAATAAGAAAAGGTACCCCACCAAACTTTTGTGCTGCCGAAGGTGGGTGGTTAGCAAGTTGTTCACGTGCAAACTCATAAAGAGGTAAATTGATCGCGTTGAGTTGTGGATTGACCTCCTCGGCACGAGCAATGGCAATGTCTAATAATTCAGCAGCCGTGATTTGCCCACTTCGTACGAGTTCGGCAAGCCCCTGTGCATCGTATTGGCGGTATTCGGAGAAGGTCATGGCGTTGGGTAGTTTGGTTAACTACCAAAGATAAAATTATTACTTTAATCCGTTATCCGCTGCTTTACGGCCTCATATACCTGCGTACGTAACCAACTTTGCTGGTTGTTAGAAATCCGAAAAGCATCACGGATAATCCCCTGGTAACCGTCTACTTGAAGTGGATAATCGTAAATACTAACATCAAGTGCACTTCCAAAAGTGTCATAATAGTAGTTGCCCTCAAAGGCCAGACTAAATTTACTTCTCAATAAATCCCCCTCGCTGGCCAACTGCAAGGAAGTAAGACCAGATGCCATAGGTCCGACATATTGTCTCTTCCAATGCGCGATCCCCCCTGCGGAGGTTAATGGATAATCGTTGTTTAAAAAAACAACATCTCCATCATTCGCGGCAATACTGACGAAAGGATAATTCAAACTGGCTTCTTCAAGAAAATACCGAGGGGCCACATTCACTTCCGTCGGCCATTGCTCGAAATACTGTTGGTTCAAGTAGGTCGTTTCACCGGGGATAATTGTTCGTACTAAAAACCCATTTCCTCTTCTAGGTACTAGCAGGCTGATGGTCGAGAGATGCTCATAATCTCCTAGTATAACGAAAGAAGGGGAGGTATTGTCTTTTAACCAAGCTACCCGAATTTGATACTCACTTACACCAGCAGGTAGATTCAATGCAAAAGATTTATATTCCAGTGGTTCAAATCCATTAAATGAACCGGAATTAAAAGCTCGAAAGTTTATTTCCCGGCCAAGCCATTCCCCTGTAGCCGCTAGTCGTACGGCCAATAAACCATTGGTATTCTCTGCTGCGAAGGGACGAAAAGTAACCCTTAATTGCTCCTGCTCTACATCATAAATATAACTAAATCTTGTGCTTGTTGTCATTTGCCCAGCGGGTAAACCCATATAGATAACAGAGTCAATTTCCGGCGAATTATTAAATCTAGCCACATTGATTGGGGTCAAAGAAATTCCCGAAGAATAAAAAAGGTCCGAAATACTAGCAAAGCGTATCCCGCTTCTCTGTTCCACCTCTGCGACTTGTTGAATTAATATCCGGTTTACCAATCCTCCTCCATCCAGATTAACCCTTTCTTTACCTGCTAAACTCAGTGAATAACGTTCTTCGCAAGCCATGACCGCATTCAAGAAGTAAGTTATTCCACCTGTAGCTATATTCCCATCTTCAAAAACAACGTTATTTTCCGAGTCATTCAACCAGACCAATGGTTGCAAGATAGAAGGCAAGGCGACGTCCATGACATAGACCTCGTTACATTCTCCGGTGTCAATAGCTAAAGGATCTTTGTTGTTGCAAGTAAAAAACATTAGACAGAGGACAGGAAAGAGCAGTAGTGTGCGCATTTTCGTAGTAATTTTCGTTTTAGAAAAATCAATAATCCATTTACTGAAATAGTACACTACACCATTGATAACGCTGACGGTCCAGCCAGGAAAGCTCCGCTAGCCTTTTGTATTGGTCGAGCGACTGGGCCGCAGGGTAATGGTGATGGGTTACTCTAAAACCACCTTCCTCCCAGACATTTTCAAGATAGGCTGCTTCTGGATAGCAGGCGGTAAATTCACCTGCAACTTTCGGTATAGATATATGCGTTTTACCCGCCTCTAATAAGCCTGCCAGCGAGCGCTGAAATGCAGAAGTGACCATTAAAGGGTAATCTGAATTAGTCAGACGGACATAACCTGGCAGGTTCAGTTCAACACTTGCGGTAGTACCATCTATGGTAGCTGCATCAATGGTATTAACTCCTAAGGAAACTTCTGTAGGTAAATCCTCATAATATTCTTGCATCCCCCATGATTCCGAGAGTAAACTTGAACTAGAAAACGCTAACAATATCCCTTCAAAAACGGTAGGCATCCAAATTTTAATTTTTTGCTCATTTATTACATGCTCCCCTAATTTTACGGTTTTTTGTTCCGCAATATCTAATACAACTTTTGCCATAAAAACCTTTGCCTCCTCTCCGGCAAGTACAACCTCTTCCTCTCTAAGCACCTCGTTAAATTCACTAAAATGAATGGTTCTGCTCTGGTCATTAAGCCTATTGATACAAATAGCCCGCAATTCCGAAGATCCAGGAAGCCTTACCCCTATATAGGACCAGGGGCTATATTCATTGACTACTGATTCCGGAAAGTTAATCGTCTTCGTCTGAGCGCCAACATCAGAGGAGTAAGTAAAGCTTTCTGAGGGAAGTAATATGACCTCTTGAACAAATGGGATACCCGTAATTGTCAATGAAAAAGCAGCTTTTTGAACACTAGAATAATCTTCATAATGTAGCTCCTGTATTAGATCAATGGCCTTGCCATGCTCAACATTAAAGTACGATCTTAAAAAATAAGTCTCAGCGTAGGAGAATCCTGATCCTACAGCAATGGTTTGACCAAGCTTCCTCAACAGATTAACGGTATAGGTCTCCTGGCAGCCATCCAACCAATTCATAAAAATAGGATAAGTGCTTACATACCGTTCATCCCGCAAACCGCCATAAGGATTGGTCAAATAAGCCATTGTTGTACCTCCTAAGTTTGGGCCAGCAATGATATCTATCGCCCGATCACCTTGCCCTGGGCATTCAAGGGCGTTTTCTTTTTCACAGCTGATAAAAGTCAAGAATGCCAAAAGAAAGAGGAGGTAGTTGGAGTTGCGCGTATTCATACTTGATGTTTTAACCTTAAATGGATATGCCGAAAGTCAAGCCAAGATAAACATTATGCGCTATTTGATCGTAAAAAAGCAAAAGGGGCAAAACCGTCATGGTCTTGCCCCTTTTTCATTATCAGCTGCCGGGTTGGTTTACCCCATCACTGCTTTCACCGCATCGGCAGCATCTTGCAAAGCGATCGCCGAACGGACATTCAGTCCACTCTGGTCGATAATATCCTTGGCAATTTCGGCATTGGTGCCTTGCAGGCGAACGATGATTGGCACTTTAATATCGCCAATGTTCTTATAGGCATCAACGACTCCTTGTGCAACACGGTCACAACGAACAATACCACCAAAGATATTGATCAGGATCGCTTTCACGCGGTCATCACGCAAGATGATGCGGAAGGCATTTTCTACCCGCTTGGCATCGGCCGTACCACCTACATCGAGGAAGTTAGCAGGCTCACCACCACTCAACTTGATGATATCCATGGTAGCCATAGCCAGTCCAGCGCCGTTTACCATACAACCTACGTTACCGTCTAACTGCACGTAGTTAAGACCAAAAGCCTTAGCTTCTACCTCGGTGGGATCTTCCTCGTGTACATCGCGGTAGTCTGCCAGGTCTTTGTGGCGGTACAAAGCGTTTTCATCAAGGGTAAACTTACAGTCTACCGCAATTACACGCTCGTCGCCAGGGTTGTACATACATGGGTTGATCTCGATCATGCTCGCATCTGACCCTACAAAAGCATTGTACAGGTTGGTGATAAACTTCACCATATTCTTGAATCCCTGTCCGCTCATACCCAGGTTGAAGGCCACTTTGCGGGCCTGAAAACCTTGCAGTCCCAGCTCAGGATCAATGTATTCTTTCAACACCTTATCAGGGGTGTGTTCAGCTACTTCTTCGATGTCCATACCGCCCTCGGTACTGTAGACAATGACATTACACTTGCGGCCACGATCCATCAAGATAGACACGTAAAATTCGCGACAAGCGTCGAAATCTGGTGCATAAGCATCCTCTGCTACCAATACCTTGCGTACCAGTTTACCAGGACCATTCAAGCCACCAGGCGTCTGCGGTGTTTTCAACATCATGCCCAGGATGTTTCCGGCATGTTCTTTCACACCCTCCAGGTTCTTAGCGAGTTTCACCCCACCACCTTTTCCACGGCCACCAGCGTGGATTTGCGCTTTGACAATGGCAATATCACTACCCGTTTCTTCACGTAGCTCATCGTAAGCTTTCACTGCTTGGTCAACAGTTTCCGCTACTTTGCCACGCTGAATAGGTACATTGTATTTCGTTAGAATTTCTTTCCCTTGGTATTCGTGCAAATTCATATTTGAGGCAGGTTGTTTTTTGACGCTGCAAAGGTAGGCAAAATGCGCGGACAGGCAAAGAATAATAAACCCTCTGATTTTTTTTGTGCGTCAGTAGCAAGCAGTCATTACGCGACTTATCGTCATTGTGTACGATTTTCACTTTGTTGCCCGAAAAAAGATGGTTAAGGTAAGATGACAGAAGTTGCCAAACAAATAATCAGTAAATCGCTAGAAACAAGGAAGAAAGGAGAAGAATGGCCATAAAATAGCAGCTTAATATTTGCTCAAGCGACGTTAAAAAAGCGTTAAGGCGACAAAAAAAACTTTAAGATCCTTGGTTCTTTCCCAAAGATGCGCTTATATTTGACCCAGCTTCACAAATGGAGTGGTTCAATCTTTCACTTAATCTATCTTCTATAGCTCGTAACTTCTACACTTAACGTTTAGCAACAATTCAAAATTGTTGTAATCCCTTTTTAAAAGCTAAATCGTTACGTCATGCAAGTTACAGCATTAAACGACCAGCAACTCATTGCTTGTTACCTAGATGGAAATGAAAGAGCCTTCGAAGAACTGCTCAATCGTCACCAACAAAAGATTTATACCTCGATCTATCTCTTCGTTAAAGAGCAATCTTTAGCTGAGGATATTTTTCAGGAGGTCTTCATAAAGATCATTGATACCCTGCGCAAGGGTAAATACAATCACGAAGGCAAGTTTTTGCAGTGGGCCATGCGTATTGCTTACAATATGTGTGTAGATCACTTCCGCCGCAACAAGCGTCGCCCGCAACTGTCTCCTACCGAAACGTTTGACATCTTCGATGTACTCAAGTCCAACGACCTGAATGCCGAGCAAGATATCATTCGTAGCCAGACGCACCAGAAGGTTCGCCAACTGGTAGACCAGCTACCTCCAGAGCAGCGTGAAGTTGTCATTCTTCGTCATTATGCAGATATGAGCTTCAAAGAAATTTCGCAGCTCACCCGCGTTAGCATCAATACGGCCTTGGGTCGGATGCGTTACGCACTGATCAATATCCGCAAGATGGTAGAGGAAAAAGACATTGTCCTACAATAGTATTGCGCAAAAAATAAATTGCGCTTTTTCTAAGGTTTTCCAAATAGATGACACACTTAAAATGAAGCGTTTTGTCATCTATTTGAAAAACAAAAGCGCAATTTATTTTTGTGCTGTTTCTTAGAAAACTGACGGAACGATAGTATTACCCCAAATTATCAATGAAGCCCGAGGCGAGTAGTTAACCAACTGCTCGCCTCGGTTTTTTTATGCTTTGAAAACTATCCTCCTTAAGAATATGTTCAGCAGGAGTATTTAGTTATTTTTGCGGCAAATTAAATAGTACATTATGTTTATTATCCCTCCTTATATCCGCATTGCCCTTATTGCCTTGGGTATTGTTGGTGGTATTGCCCTATGGGCTACCTTTGGTTTTTGGTACGGCTTTTTCTTCGTACTTACGGGGGTTATCTTGTTGTTAGGCCTTATCTTTTTAGGCACTGTGGGACCAGCAGCCCAGGCACTACAAGATTCTGATTTTGATAAGGCAGAGAAAATGCTCAATCTTACGCCCAATCCCAATTGGCTCTACTCTACCAATAAAGCCTATTTCTATATGCTCAAAGGCTCCATCGCGATCGCCCGCAAGGACGTAAACGAAGGAGAGCGCTACCTGAAAATGGCCGAAGCAGTAGAAGTACCTTCCGATAATGAACGCGCCATGCTGCAGATTCAGCTGGCTCAGATTGCCCTAAGTAAGCAACGTTTCCAGGAAGCAAAAATTCATTACAAGAAAGCCAAAGGACTTAAAATTTCCGAAGGCCCTCTCAAAGATCAGTTCCGCCAGTTGGAGCAAGCGATTAATCAGAGTGGCCAAATGAAAGCTGCCATGCGCCAAGGACGTGCTGGCCACGGCATGACCGCAGGCAAAGGAGGCAAACGCAGACGGCCAAAGATGAGATAGACGAAGTCGGAGGTCGGAATTAGCTTGTAGGGGTTGGAAAGGTGGAAGGGTGTAAACGTGTAAGGGTTTAAGCCTTAAGACATTGCCTTGAGGCAAACCAACTAACGGTCTAACCATTCTCAAACCCATATTAAAGAACCAACCTCCTAATTCAAATGACGATCATTTTATTGCTCGATTATATTGGTACCTGTGTTTTCGCTATTTCAGGAGCACTTGCTGGTATGCGCCACCGCTTCGACCCATTTGGGGTACTCATCCTGGCGGCCGTCACTGCGGTAGGGGGAGGTAGTCTGAGAGACGTGCTCATCGGGCGCACGCCGGTGGGTTGGATGCAGGACATCAACTATGCTTACCTGATCATTACCGGAACCCTCATTGCTATCCTCTTCCGAAAATACCTCTCCTACGTTCGCCGAACCATGTTTCTTTTTGATTCTATTGGTCTTGGCTTGTTTACCATCATTGGCGTAGAAATTGGCGTAGCTGCGGGCCTACATCCGGTCATCTGCGTTTTACTTGGCACCCTGAGTGCTTCTTTTGGTGGGGTCATCAGGGATATTCTCTCCAACGAAGTGCCTTTGATTTTCCACAAAGAAGTGTACGCCTCCTTGAGTATCCTGGGCGGTATTACCTATCTCCTTTTACAAGAAACTGCTTTGCCCTCCAATTGGGCTTATATACTTACTAGTGGCATGGTGGTCGTGCTCAGAATATTTGCCGTCCGCAAAAACTGGGTCATCCCGAAATTGTATCAGGAAGAGCATTAAAACGAGAGGTCTACCATGGTGCTGCTTATACGGAACGCTGCTTGAATCCAGGTACTAAGTTCCTTAAAAACGCAAGGCTATTCCTACGCCATCACCAGAAAGTACGGGCTGTAAACTTCCAGTCTGCCCCATCTGAATATTGTAATCATCCAGTGCCCGGTTTATCTTCAAGTTTCCAGCGGCAGCAATGGCTACACCAACCAAACTAATCCCCATCCCTGTCCATAAAACACCCATATTTGGAGGCTCAACTTTTGAATTGTAGGTAGAATAATTGAATTGACTCGTTGTTTTTCGGCTCATCGTCGACAAACCTATCGTACTGATCAGCAAGCCTCCTCCTGCAACTACCAAGCCTGCAGTTTTCGCGGTATAACCCGATTGATAATCATTGTAGATAGCGGGTTGCCTCTCTAATCGATGAAAGAATTCCTCCTTACTGATTAACCGGAATCCTTCGTAGTATTTATTTGCCTGTATGCGCAGATAGGATTCTCGTACAGCAAAGGAATTGCTCTGTTGCGCTGCCTCCAGATTAATGATCTCCTGATGGCCATTCGCATAAGTGATCATCAGTACCTCCGGGCGCTCTAATACATAAACCGGGCCATCGGTGAAGTCTGTTCGTTTGTAGCGAATTTCGTAACCAACTTCCAGTACTTTCGCTTCTATTCGCTCACCACTGACCAGTTCAATAAGGTCTTGAGCTATGATATCGTTAAAAAAGAAGGAGCATAAAACAGAGAAAAGTAGAACGTTTTTCATGGTGTTTTCTTTTAAAACTAATACCCGTACACTGTTAAGCCATACCCCTAAAATGGCTTTAACCTCTTTTTAACCCTTCTTGTGATTCCCTTAACTATTAAGCAAGGCTACACCGCCCGCAGCTCCTTCTTCAAGATTTTGCCCGTGGCACTCATCGGCAACGCCGCTAAGAACTGTATTTGGCGGGGATATTTATAGGCAGCGATGCGCTCTTTGGTCCACTCCATCAACTCACTTTCCGTTACTTCGCTTCCTTCTTTCAAGACCACACAGGCTTGAATCTCCTCTCCCATTTCATCATCCGGCACCCCTATAACGGCAACCAAAGACACAGCCTCATGCTTCATCATCACCTCTTCCACCTCTCTAGGATAAACGTTGAGCCCTCCTCTGATGATCATATCCTTGGTACGATCAACGATGTAGAAAAAACCATCCTCGTCTTGCACGGCCACATCGCCCGAGTGCATCCAGCCGCCACGTAACACTTCTTCGTTGATTTCAGGACGATTGTAGTACCCTTTCATCACGTTGTGCCCACGGTATACCAATTCGCCTTTTTCACCTAGCGGTACTTCCTGGTCATTTTCGTCCACCAATTTCACTTCTACACCCCACACCGGTGTGCCCACACTCCCAGGTTTACGGCCCCTATCCAGATGGTTGAAGGTCACGACGGGAGAACCTTCCGACATACCGTAGCCTTCCAAAATGGGCACTTTGAATTTCACTTCAAAATCTTCCAGCACCTTCACCGGTAAGGAAGCTCCACCCGAGACACACATCCGCAATTGTTCGGAAATCTGGTCCAGATCAAAGGTCTTGTTCTCGTAGTTGAGCAGCCCCCAATACATGGTAGGCACGCCGGCAAAAACCGTGACTTTGTGTTTGGTCATCAAACCCAGCACCGCTTCGGCATCAAAACGCGGCAACAGCACGCTGGTAGCTCCTTTGTAGATACCCGCATTCATCAGGCAGGTCATCGCAAAAATGTGGAAGAGCGGCAACACGATCAGCTGTGTATCATCCGTCTGGGTGGTGATGACCCCCGTCGAAAGGATGGCATTCTGTAACAAGTTGGAATGCGTCAGTTCCGCTCCTTTGGGCTTGCCTGTGGTGCCGGAGGTATAGATGATCAAGGCCGTATCCTCGGCACCCGTAGGTTCCGTATCGGCTACGGGCGACTGGTCTTTCATCAACATCCCCAGCGAGCGTACTCCGGTAATCGTCGGTGCATCCTGTGGGCGGGCAGTAATCTCAAAGAAATGCCGGCACGTAGCAACTTCCTCAAAACCGGCATGGCCTTCCTGCGCCATGGGTAGATCGGGCGTCCCCGTAAAACAAAAATAAGCCTTGGCTTCCGAATCCTGGAGGTGGTAAGTAATCTCCTCCCGCTTTAGTAAAACGCTCAGCGGCACCACCACCGCCCCCGCTTTGAGGATGCCAAAATAAGCCATCGGAAAGTAGGGCAAGTTCAGGCAACTCAGCGCTATCTTATCGCCAGGTACAATACCCGCCGCCCGTAAGCCATTGGCCACCTGGTTGGCAGCACCATTGACTTGCGCGTACGTCAAGGCGGTGTCCATAAAAATAAAAGCGTCTTTATTAGGATAGCGGCGAGCACTGTCTTCCAGTAGTACGGAAAGGTTGAGCATTGTATTGGATGGTTGGTTAGGAGAAAATCAATGTAGTCCTGCTAAAATTAAGGAATAGTAAAAGGATTCAAAGGATTTCCTGTGATATTTCGGCGACATAAGCACTTGTTTCGGCTACTTCCCCCTTTTGTTATAGGGCTATGCCTTCTGCACCTTCGTGCAGGGTGTGAAACCCTGCCCTACGGAGCAGTTCCTATCCCTGCTCTCCAGATGAATCGGGATTCGGCGCTTCAGGCTACGCCTTGCACGCTAGGTAGCGCCATTTGTATAAATACATTTATGCATTTACACGAAACTCAGGGGGCCTGGTTTGGTGAAGATGCCTTTCCGGCCTGCCTCTGTAGAGGAAAGGGAGGGGTTGGGGTTGTTTTTGGGATAGTTTGTTGTTTGGGCGAGGGCTATCCTCCTCCGTCACTGCGTGACACCTCCTCCAGCGGGTAAAATTGGCTTATATTTATCAGCTCTCTCTACAGCTTCGTACATTATCACAGTATCTGATGGGAAAGGAAATTTTCAACATGCGCAATTTCTAAAGCAAACTAATTATGAATTATACCTACACGATATTTATTTTGTTTTTTTGCACGACTTTTTCGTCAGCACAAATCGCTTTCTCTGATGCCCATGTTGCTCTATATACGGGTGTAAACGTGATTGCAATTGAGGAGTCCAACTCGCTGTTTTATAGGGAAGGAGAACCTGTGGTTAAGCCTAATTTTGGTTTAGCTCTGAACTTAGAGTGGGAGATAACTACGAGCGTCTTTCTGAATATTGGGTCACGGATAGATATCTTCCATCATCGGATAGAAAACGAACACTACGATGGAGGGATTAATCCTTTTGAGCCTTTTGCTAATCCAAACTCCTGGACTAGAAATTCTGATATAAATTACCTATCGATAGGTATACCTATATCAACAGTATTTTATTATGGCCGTCACAAGCAGTGGAAAATATCTCCTGGATTATTCACATCTTACCGACTTGCTAATTTCTCTTCCTATCAACAAAAAGATATTGAAAGATTTGGAACAATAAACCAAATAAATCCAGACGGATCGATTACTTATCTCTATGCAGAGCTACCTTTTCCAATTGTCAAAAACTCGGAAAACAAAGATTTTGATCTTCCTTCTAAACGCATACAATACGGTTTAACGTTTAATCTAGGGTACACCCTATTCGAAAAGTGTAATCGAGGTTGGAGAGTAGGTGCGCAGGTTGATTACTATTTAAGTGAGAATAAGCTACGCCGCTATCACTCCTTAAAATGGAGTCCATCTTTGTATTTTGAAACTTCTTTAAGAACAGCGCAAAAATAAATTGCGCAATACTTATGACCGAAGAGGTCATTTTATCATAGCCTCTCCCTTTAGGTGCCCAAATCACATCTTCACCTGCCTCCCCGTTTGTATCAATACGCCATCTCGCAGCAGCTGCCAGTTGTACAATCCAGGAGGCCATCGGCCTACATCCAGCGAGACCTGCTGCCCGCGCACCAGCGGCGTGCTGTACTGTAGCCGCCCTGTAGCATCGTATACCTGCCAATCGTAATCCCCACTGCCTGCGGTGGCCTCTAGTGCCAGTTCCAGGTACGCTGTGGCAGGATTGGGCCACACCTCCAGCAAGTTAGCCGCCAGTAAAGAGGAAGGCGACTGTGTACTGTTGAGGATATCATATTCTCCACAACCAGGAGTGATACAGCCGATGCTATCGGTACGTACCAACCAAATGGCACTGGTTGACCTAGTACTGTCAGTAGCTGCGGGGATAGAGATTATTCCGGTTAAAATCAGATCACCATTTACGGTCTCTACCACGTCATAAAACTCGCCCGATTGCCCTTCACCAATCCCAGTATTGTCGCAAATGATCCGTTCCCAGAGGAGTTCGCCGCTAGGGGAAATCCGGCAAATATAGCCGCAGTCTGTAAATATAGCCATCTCTTCCGGGTGCTGAGAAGAGATGATATGCTTTACTCCAATCCCCAGGACATCCCCATTCGCCAGGGCTTCCACATCGAAAACATTGACCGACTGGTAGTCGTCATCCGCATACTGGAGGATCCACAAAGTGTCGCCTGCCGGGCTCATACCCTACCGTATATACACATCTTCTCTTAATTTTGCATATTAAAGAATACATGTCAAAAAAGTGAGCAAATGGGGTTATTTCTTGACAAGCGACTAGATGTTCGCTATGTTGGGCTGTTAGTGGCTATGTCATCGAGGCAGAGCGTTATTTTGCGTCAGTGTGCAAAGAATCGCAGCGAGGAGGTTGCTTTTGGCCGGTTTGTTAATAATCCATCTGTCACACCATCGCTTATGATACAATCAGCCTGTGAACGCACTGCCGCCCAGAGTAAAGGGCGGGATGTATTAATGATTTGTGATACCTCTACCGTTGGGTTCGGTATCAATAGTAAAGCCAAAGGCTTATCGGAGATCGGCGATGGCCGGGGTCAAGGCTTTTTTTTGCATCCGGTAATCAGCATGGATGCTCATACCCATCATTGCTTAGGCTTAGCCTCTGCTCAATTATATGATCGTAAACAGTACGCTGTTGATAAAGCTCAGCGGAGACGAGATCGTAATAGAGAAAAGCTAGAAGAAAAAGAGTCTTATCGCTGGTACGAAGAAATAGAAAAGGCGGTAAGCTACAATCAGGGAGCCAAGAGTCAAACAGTAGTAGCAGACCGAGAAGCTGATATCTATGAGTTATTGGTCTTACTTACAGCACTGGGGGTAGACTTTGTTATTCGTAGTTCTCAAAACCGCAAGCTAAAGGAGGTTGATCACAATAAACTACAACAGGCGCTGGATGCTCAACCTCTACAAGGACAATATTCAATAGCCTTGCCAGCGACCGATAAGCGTACGGCTCATACGGCGGAGTTAGAAGTTAAATGGGTTACAATTGATTTAGCGCGTCCACGTTCTGGTACGGGGACAAAACACCTCGTAGACCGACAAAAAGTAACGGTTATTGAAGTACGTGAAAAGCCAGCTAGCGTGGTAGGTAAGGAAAAGCCTATCTATTGGCGATTACTCACTTCGCACAGCATCCAGAGTATGGATGACGCTTTACGTATAATCGGCTATTATGTACAGCGCTGGGTGATCGAGCAAGTCTTTCGGACATTGAAAAAGAAAGGAATGGACGTTCAATCGGCACAAGTATCAAATGCAGCTGCACTCAAGAACCTTACGGTACTGGCGCTGATCAGTTCTATAAGAGTGATGCAGCTAGTTCAAGCTCGCGATGAACCTCAAGACTTAGGTATTGAGGCTGGGTTTGAGCCCAAAGTAATCAAAGTCATTGAGCGAATCAATCCTCAACTAGAAGGTAATACCGAGAAATTGAAAAATCCTTATCCGCCTAATTCTTTATCCTTCGCAGCATGGGTCGTTGCTAGGCTCGGAGGATGGTCAGGCTACGCTTCTCAACGCCCTGCTGGGCCAATAACGATGTGGAACGGCCTACGACGGCTCAACGAATTTGTGCAGGCAATGGACATGCTAAACCTACATTCGGAATTTGAAGGAGATGTGTATATACGGTAGGCTCATACCCAAGAAGGTTGTGACTCCCCCAGACGTGCTGGGAAAAGGATCGTGGTTGTCGATCCAGCTTACCAGAAAATTGCCTTCGGGCAGGGCTGCCAGTTTTGGGACGTAAAACTCCGAGTGTTCTGCCGAACTGTCCAGGTAATTTTGCCAGAGAATCTGCCCGGTGGTGTCAAATCGCGTCACCGCTCCACAGAGAGCTGCCAGGCCACAACCGATGTCGGTTCCTACCATCGTGCCGTCAGGCAGTACCAAACTGTGAACGCCAAACATATCTGGCTCTGGACCCTCCTCATGGACACTAAACTCATTGATGATCTGTAATTCTCGATCCAGAAAAATTACTCGGGTCGTATCACAATTCTCGCAGGTTTGATAGCCCTTAGAACTAACCACCACAAATCCGTCTCTATAAGGTGCAAAAAAACCAATGCTTTCATCAGGTGATCCACTATCCAGGTTATTGTGTTGGACAACTTCCAAATCAGCCCTCATGGATCGCACCAGCATTTGAGAGTCGAGTTCTTCCTGGAATTGTATCGAAGCAATCGAATACAATAAGCTATCGCGCCAAAAAAAACTTTCATTGCGACCATTGGAGTAGAGCCCCTCAAAGGTATCTACTGCCATCAGCGTGCCAGTCATGTCCGTTCTCAGGGTAGCTACACAGGAAAAAAACGTTTCTTCTTCCTCGGGACGGTAACAAAAAAAAGAAGTGTTGACAAAAATAGTACTCTCGTGATCCGTGGTGATCGCAGTACCCGCTTGACCGTACAAATCACTAAAACTAAAAGCGGTGCTGAAATAGGGCTGGGCGGGTAAGGCCAAGGCCATACCCACGCAGCACAAAAAGAGATAATATCTCATTATTGGAGGATTATTTTTTCAAAGGTTAGAGAGCTAGAATTCACTTGGAACAAGGGCATTGTGTTCAGTAATTTGACGAGGGGTCTTGCTTTCTTCATGGCGCGCGGTTTTAATGAAGACATTCACAGCTTGCTCAATAGTAAGGTATTCTGCAAAGAGATGCAAGTAGGTGCGGGGAATTAGCGGGCGGTTATAAGCATGCCATTCGTATAAATACATTTATGCATTTACACAAAATCCAGGTGCTCTAGCGGTGAGGGCGGCCCTCCTCCGTCCTTAGGACACCTCCTCCAGCGGAGGACAGGGGTTTTGGATTGGGCATTGGGGCTCTTGTTGGGATGGTTTGTTGTTTGGGCGAGGGCGGTCCACCTCCGCCCTTTGGGCACCTCCGCCAGCGGAGGACAGGCGTTTGGTTTTGGGGGTGTTGTCCTGTTTGCGGAGAGGGGGGTGTTGCTACTAGCGGTCACAAAGTGTGTCCCGCTGGAGGGGCCGATCCACAGGATCAAGGGAGGAGCTGCGCTAGGGGTGGGAGCCAGCCCCGCAACGCGGGGAGCCCGACCACAGGAAGGGCCGAGCGAGCAGCGACTAGCGGACGACCCGGCCCCGACCGGCGGGAGGGGAAGCGCCCAAAACAGGATCCTTTGCTAAATTACCAGTAAACTGGTTATCTTGGTTTTTCAAACTACATCTGTATGAAAAATTGTGTTGTTGTATTGCTGATCCTCCTGACCGTTGGTGGGCTTGGGGGACAAACTGTGGGGATGAACGATTATTTTGCGCCCGTTAAATGGCGGAATATCGGGCCGTTTCGAGGAGGACGTTCGGTAGCGTCTTGTGGGGTGGTGGGTGATCCGCTGACCTACTACATGGGTACGACTGGTGGGGGCCTGTGGAAGACCAGCGATGCGGGGCAGTACTGGCACAATATCTCCGATGCTTACTTCAAAACCGGGTCGGTGGGAGCGGTAGCAGTAGCCAATAGCGATGCCAATGTGGTGTACGTGGGCATGGGCGAACACGCGCCCCGAGGCGTGATGACCACCTACGGCGACGGCGTCTATAAATCGACCGACGCAGGCAAAAGCTGGCAACACATAGGGCTGGAAATGACGCGCCACATCTCCGGCGTACGCATCCATCCCAGCAATCCTGAAGTGGTATATGTGGCAGCACAAGGAGCACTGCACGGCCCCTCGACCGAGCGCGGCGTCTATAAAAGTACGGACGGCGGAAAAACCTGGCGCAATACGCTCTACGTGAACGAAGATACGGGCTGCGCGCACCTGGTGATGGACCCTACCAATCCGCGCATCCTCTACGCGGCCATGTGGGAACACCGCCGTCTGCCCTGGCAGGTGATCAGTGGCGGTGCGGGCAGTGGCTTGTACAAGTCGACCGACAGCGGCGAGACCTGGACTCCGATTCAGGAAGGCCTGCCCAAGGAGCTGGGCAAGATGAGCATTGCGGTGAGTGGGGCCAACCCGGAAAAAGTGTACGCCCTGGTGGAGAGTGATACCGAAAAAGAGCAAGGTGGCTTGTTTGTTTCCCAAAACGGGGGGGCCTCCTGGTCGCGCATCAGCAAGGAGCACCGCCTCGTGCAGCGGGCCTGGTACTACATTGAGGTATTTGCGGACCCGCTGGATGAGAACACGGTGTACGTGCTCAATGCCTCTGCGATGAAATCTACCGATGGTGGTAAAAGCTGGTCGGAGATGGGCGACACCCACGGCGATCACCATGATCTGTGGATCAATCCCGACAACAGCGAAAACATGGTGCTCTCCAACGACGGCGGCGCGGCCATCAGCTTCAACGGCGGCGATACCTGGTCGACGCAGGACAATATGCCCACGGCGCAGTTTTACCGCATCAATGTGGATAACCACTTTCCGTACCGTATCTACGGCGGGCAGCAAGATAACAGCTCCGTAAGGATTGCCAGTCGCAACACCAGCGGCCGCAGCATTACGGAAAGTAACTGGACCTACTCGGCCGGTGGTGAAAGTGCCTTTTTGGCCTTTGACCCCGACAACCCGCGCTACGTGATGGGCGGCAGCTACCAGGGAACCATCGAAGTACTGGACACGGAAACTGGCGATGGTCGGGACATCATGGCCGCCCCCTACCAATACCTGGCGCTGAAAGCCAAGGATATGCGCTACCGTTTCAACTGGAATGCGCCGATTATTTGGTCGCAACACGAAGCCAACACCTTTTACCACGGTGCCCAAGTGCTGTTGAAAACCCAGGACATGGGCCTCAGCTGGACGGAGGTGTCGCCCGACCTGACGCGCAATGACAAGACCAAGCAAGGCAAAGGCGGCGTACCCTACACCAACGAAGGCGCTGGTGGAGAAAACTACGGTACGCTGAGTTACGTGGTAGAATCACCCCACACTGAAGGCACGATCTGGACCGGCAGCGACGACGGCTTGGTGCACCTTACCCGGGATGGTGGCAAGACCTGGAACAACGTCACCCCGAAAGGGCTGGCGGAGTGCCTGATCAACGCCATTGAGGTATCGCCACACGATCCGGCGATGGCCTATCTGGCGACGACGCGCTACAAATTCAACGACTTTGCGCCGGGCTATTATAAAACGACCGACTACGGTAAGAGCTGGATCAAGATCAATCAAGGCATCCCCGACGGTGCGTACTCGCGGGTGATCCGGGAGGATAGTGAACGCGCGGGGCTACTCCTGGCTGGTACGGAGCTAGGACTGTACCTTTCGCTGGATGGTGGTAGCAGCTGGACGACCTTTCAGGGCAACCTGCCCGCGGTGCCGATCACGGATTTGAGGATTCACCAGGGCGATGTGATTGCCGCCACGCAGGGGCGTTCCTTTTGGGTGCTGGATGATCTGGAATTGATCCGACAGTATGAAGAACCGAAAAAAGCCTTTTTCTTCTACCAACCCGCTGATGTAATCCGCTTGAATGCCGGCAGTCCGCTGGATGGCAATACGGATGATTTTGCGGGGACGGATGCGACCGTGGGCATCAACCCGGCCACCGGGATGGTATTCTATTATGAACTGACCGAAGCAATGGTAGGGGAAGATTTGGAATTGCAAATCATAGGTCCTTCAGGAGAAGTGCATCGCACCTATTCCTCGGAGGCCGAGCCGGATTTTGAGAGCTA
The DNA here is from genome assembly GCF_040784935.1 of Lewinella sp. LCG006. GTDB lineage: Bacteria > Bacteroidota > Bacteroidia > Chitinophagales > Saprospiraceae > Lewinella. Next base: position 713,731 of record NZ_CP160680.1, read on the forward strand.
CGACGGTGGCCCTTCTGCGGAAGCGACGCTGCCGAAAAAAGCGGGCTTGAATCGCTTTGTTTGGGATTTGAGAAATGAACCCTTATTGGGAGCACCGAAAGCCTACATCGAAGGTAGTTACCGCGGCGGAAGGGTGGCTCCGGGCAAGTACACTTTACAACTGAAGATAGGGGACCAAAGTAGATCCGTACAAGCAAGCGTCCTCCCCCACCCTGGCTATGAGGTGAGCGACAAAGCCTACGCCGAGCAAGCTGCGTTTATCCAGGCCGTGAGCGTACAAATCAACACCATGCATCAGGCCGTCAACGACCTGCAAGCGGTAAGAGCACGATTGGTCGCCATGATACCCCGAATTGCCGTTACCGCTACCGAATTGCGGGCCAACTGCCAGCAGCTGCTCAAGACCATTGATGCCTGGGACGGCAAGCTGGTGCAGCGCAAATCGCAGAGCTACGACGATGTGATCAATTTTGAGAATGGCCTTACGGCGGATTACTTTTTCCTGAAAGGGCAGGCGGATTCCAACTTCCCCAACGTCACCAAAGCAATGGGCGCACGCCTCAATGAGCTGGACCGGATGTGGCAGCCGCTGGAGGAAGAATACCAGACGATCACCGGAAAGATCATCCCGGGGCTGGAGCAAAAATTACTGGATGCGGGGATTGGGTTGTTGCGGTAGGTGGGGGCTTTGATTTTTTTAACACTAAAAAGCGCACTCTCATGCGAATACAAATTATGTGCGGCTTAGTGCTGCTGGGAACAGTTTTGACAGGCCAGCGGTCTTTGCCGGTAACCTGGAAAACGACGGACGGAACCATTGGAACTGCTTACTTAAAAAAAATGCCCTTCCAACTCGAAGAGGAAGAGCAACTCGTTTTCTACCAGCAACAGGATCGAGATAGTATCATCACCTTACCTGATCAAATAGATTGGGTGATTTACCAGGGAGATACCTTACTCACTCGCCACGTGCATAATGGCTACCCCAAATTGATGCGCTTGCTCTACCAAGGTGACATTCGTTTATACAAGGTGATACAGGATTGGGCCTACGAACAATACTACCTGGTGAAAGAGGATCAGTGGGAATTATTAAGCCATCTGAAAGCGAAAGAAGCAGGATACCGCATCCTGCGCCAAAACTGCCATCAATTCAAACCAATAGATAAGATAAGAAACGAATACCAAGCCATAGAAGTAGCTCGGCAAATCAATCATTGTATTGGAGAGGCCAAGCATTACCCGATGCCTCTATTTAAAAACTATCAGCATCAATTAGGGGTCGCTTATAACATACTCGGCAAACTCTACTCAAGGTTTGATGATCGTCGTAACAGGGCAACATTTAAGAGCTCTAGGTATTATTGGCCTATCTACATCCCTGCTGTTTCATTATTTTATCAACGTCAGATATTTCGAAATCGGCCATGGCTTAAAACGCAATTGAACGTATTTTTCTTACATAGTAATCACCAACAAAACAGTACGTTAGTTTCCCCTAACACCAATATTCAGGCACGGGAATCGCTTGAATTTACGGCATTGTATTTTTATCCCGGATTGAATTTTGCAACCAGCCCCAAGCGGCGTGTACAGTTTTCTATCGGAGGAGGAACTGTCATCGCTGCGCCAATTGCTTCTCGTAGAACGATTACCCTGCAAGGTCCTGTAACGGTTCCAGATAAACCGGTAATACAGGAGTTTACTAATTTTGTCGATACTCGATTAGGTTATTATCTACAGTCAGGTATACAACTGGGTATTAACCAACATATTCATTTGGCATTTAATTTTCGGATAGAATCATTATCACAGAATTGGCACTTTTACGAAAAAAACAGTGACGACATCCTCTATTCCAACGCATTTCCCAACAGGTACTTTCTGGCTCAACCTACTAGCTATCGACTACAGCTACAAGCAGCCTATAGCTGGTGATCAATCCCCCTTCATCGACAATTGTATCCGTTTCCGTTCACGGTCGATGGACACCACCCGGACCTGCACCTGCTGGTTGAGGCTGACGACATCGGCGGGGTTTTTCACAAATTTATCGGCCAATTGGCTGATGTGTACCAGGCCGTTTTCTTTGATCCCAATGTCTACGAAGGCACCGAAATTGGTGACGTTGGTGACGATGCCCGGCAATTGCATGCCCTCGTACAGGTCATCTATGGTGCTGACGTTAGCAAACTGGAAGGACTTGGCTTCGCCTCGGGGGTCAAGGCCGGGTTTGGCCAATTCCTGGAGGATGTCTTTCAGGGTAGGCAGGCCCACCTCTTCCGTGATGTACTGCCGGAGGTTGATCTGTTTGCGTAGTTCGCCACGCTTAATCAAGTCGGTAACGCTGACGCCCAGGTCGCTGGCCATCTGTTCTACCAGGGCGTAGCGCTCGGGGTGTACCGCCGTATTATCCAGCGGATTCTTACCATCGCGGATGCGTAAGAAACCAGCTGCTTGTTCGTAGGCTTTATCGCCCAGGCGAGCTACCTTTTTCAAAGTTTTACGTGATTTGAAGGGGCCGTTTTCGCGACGGTAATCCACAATGTTCTGGGCCAGGGTGGGCCCCAAACCAGAGACGTAAGTCAGTAGGTGTTTGCTGGCGGTATTGAGGTTGATGCCGACGGCGTTCACGCTGCTTTCTACGGTGCGGTCGAGGCTTTCTTTCAGCATTGTTTGGTTGACATCGTGCTGGTACTGCCCAACGCCGATGCTTTTAGGATCGATCTTGACCAGCTCAGCCAGAGGATCCATCAAGCGGCGACCGATAGAGACTGCGCCGCGCACGGTGAGATCCAGTTCGGCAAATTCTTCGCGCGCGGCTTCGGAGGCCGAATAGATGGAAGCACCCGCTTCGTTGACGGAGAACACCTCCACGCGATGGTTAAATTTGATGCTGCTGCACAGGCTGAGCGTCTCCCGTCCGGCGGTACCGTTCCCCACGGCGATTGCTTCAATCCGGTAACGATCGACCATATCTTCGAGCATGTAGCGGGTTTCGGCGTCTTTGCTCTGAGGTGGGTGGGGATAGATGGTGGTATGGTACAATAGGTTGCCGTTGGCGTCCAGGCATACAACCTTGCAACCGGTACGAAAACCGGGATCAATCCCCAGTGTAGCTCTTTGCCCCAAAGGTGCTGCCAGCAGTAATTGCCGCAGGTTGGTGGTGAATACTTCGATGGCTTCTTTATCGGCTTTGTCTTTGGCCAGCTTGCGGAATTCGGTTTCGATGCTGGGCCCCAGGAGCCGCTGGTAACCGTCTTGCAAGGCCATTTTCACCTGCTGACTGGCTTCGCCGTAACCATCGAGGTAACCACGTTCCAAATCGGCAAGGACCAGTTCGTCTTCGGGGGCAATGATGACCCGCAGGAGGCCTTCTTCTTCCCCACGACGAATAGCCAACAAGCGGTGACTTGGGCACTTACTGAGCGGTTCGCTATAGTCGAAATAATCCTGGTATTTAGCAGCTTCTGTGTCTTTACCACGCGCGACTTTACTTGTAATGACTGCGCCGCGGCGAAAGTGCTTGCGCACAGTATTTCGTGCTTTCTCGTCTTCATTCGCTATTTCGGCGATGATGTCGCGGGCACCTTGCAGGGCATCTTCTATGGTAGGGACCTCGTCGTTGAGATAAGTTGCAGCCATCGCTTCGATGCCTTGCTGCTGGCGTTGTTCCAAAATCTTTAGCGCGAGGGGTTCCAATCCTCGTTCGCGGGCCACACTGGCGCGGGTTTTGCGCTTGCGTTTGTAGGGCAGGTACAAATCTTCCAGCTCGTTGGTATCGTAGGTATTACGGATGCGCTGCTCCAATTCGGGAGTAAGCTTGCCCTGCTCGGCAATGGCGGAAAGGATGGTTTCGCGGCGTTTCTCTAAATCAGTCAGACGTTTGTGTTCTTGTTGAATTTCGGCCAACTCTACTTCGTCCAATTCTCCGGTCGCTTCTTTCCGGTAACGGGCAACAAAGGGAATCGTTGCCCCATCCTCAAACAGGCGCAAGGCGGCAGCTACCTGCTTTTCTGAAATATTAACCGTTTGTGCTATTCTTTTAATCAATGCTGATGACATGAGCTTCTTTTTTGGGAACGCAAAGATGGGAAATTGGCGGCAGAATAGAAATTTGAATATGCCAGGCACAGGGATTTCTTAGACAAACAGCACTGAACCCTATAAGGGCAGATAAGAAAATATAAGTAATTATTTTAATAACCCAACTGTTCATTTTCGTACAGCACTGCACGGTAATGCACACTTCAGCCACCTTTCACCACCACACAAACAACTGATTTTCAAAAAGCTGCAACCTTCGGCACACCTCTTGCTATCTTTAGCCAGAATAGAAATCACCCGACACATGTTAAAGAACTATCTAAAAACCGCCTTGAGAAATTTGTGGAAGAACCGCTTCTACAGTGGTATCAACCTACTCGGCTTGAGCAGTGGTATGTTGTGTTTCCTCTTCATTGCTGCTTTCATTCAGGATGAACTGAGTTACAATCGTTTCCACGAAAAAGGAGACAGGATTGTCCGAATGAATTTCGTCGGGAAAATGGGAGAAAATGACCTGACCGTGCCGCAGCTAGGTGCTCCGGTAGGTGCCGTTATGCTCGAAGAATTTCCTGAGGTAGAGAACTTCATGCGCTTTAGAGAGACGGGAGAGTTTCTAGTTCGTTACGAAAACCAAAGCTTCCAGGAAAGTGAAGTCGTTTATGCCGACAGCACCTTATTAGACATTTTTGATTTTACCCTCCTTGAGGGTGACCCGAACAGCATTTTGCGACAAGCCGGGACGGCCATCGTTACTCAGTCCATTGCCAAAAAATATTTCGGCAGTCAAAATCCTATTGGTAAAACAATTCAATTAGACAATGAGTCGGACTATGTCATAAATGGTGTTTTGGCAGACATCCCGAAAAACTCTACGATCCAACAGGATATTTTCCTAGCAATGGCCAGCTTGGATGAAAGTCGCGAAACCTTGTGGACCAACATGAATTTTGAAACCTACTTCCTGCTTCGCGAAGGGGCCCAAATTGCTAATATTGAAGCCAAACTCCCGGAATTTCTCCGTAGGCATCTGGGCAGTGAAATGGAACGCTTCCTGAAAATTTCTTTTGATGATTTTCTTGCTGCGGGCAACTCCGGAGAATTTACCCTTATGCCGCTACGTGATATTTATCTCCATTCTGAATTCCAGGAGAACCTTGGGCCGAGTAGCGATATCAAATACCTCTATATTTTTGCTGCCGTGGGTATCTTCATCTTGTTGCTGGCTGCAATCAACTTTGTAAATCTAGCGACCGCCAGGGCTTCAACCCGTTCCCGGGAAGTGGGAGTGAGAAAAGTCGTTGGTGCTGGTCGGTTGCAACTTATGGGGCAATTCTTATCGGAGAGTACCCTGTTGGCATTTCTGGCATTGGGAATAGCGCTGATAGGGATGCGCATTGCCCTCCCCTACTTCAACGAACTGGCAGGTAAATCGATCAGGATGAGCTTTTTTATGGAACAACCCTTGATGGTAGGAATTGGGTTTTCACTGGTTGCGCTTATTGGGTTACTTGCAGGAGCTTATCCTTCCTTTGTATTAGCGGGTTTCCGTCCTATGGAAGCTATTCAGCAACGCTTACCTGGTAATGGTAAGCGCCGTAGCCAATTGGACTTGCGGGGTACGCTGGTTGTCTTTCAGTTTGCTATTACGACTTTACTCTTGGTAAGTACTCTCACGGTGTATCGACAAATGCAATTTGTACAGGAGAAAAAACTGGGTTACAACAAGGAACAACTCCTGCTCATTGATGGTGCTTATGGACTAGGCGATCAGCTATCAGCCTTTACCTCCCAACTAAAAATGGACGCCAGGGTAAAAAGCCTGGCAACCACCAGCTACTTGCCTACGCCTTCCAGCAGGAACAAGAGTGGTTACTTTTTGGGCAATAGCCCCGAAAAGAGTGCTTTGTACATGATGCAGGTGTGGTACGTTGACGAAAACTACCTGCCTACGATGGACATCGAACTGGTAGAGGGTCGCAACTTTGCCCCTACCACCGAAACGGGAACCACGACCAACGTCATCGTCAACGAAGCAGCCATTCGGGAGTTTCACCTTACTGGTGACGTCATTGGCCAACAGATCAGCCGCAACTTTGGCGATGATGCTGGTGATCAGTCAGCACTTTATGTTTACAATATTGTGGGGGTGGTAAAAGACTTCCACTACGAATCCTTCCACCATGAAATTGAACCATTGGTACTGCATCAAGGTCAGAGTAATCGCTTTGTGGCCGCAAGGGTGACCCCTACGAATCTTCCTGGCCTCCTTACCGACATTGAACAACAGTGGAAGGCCCTGGCTCCGCACCAGCCTTTTCAGTACACCTTCCTGGATGAAGGTTTTACGCAAATGTACGAGGCCGAAATCCGGATGGGTAAAGTAGCTCGACTATTCGCCTTCTTATCTATACTCATTGCTAGTATTGGACTCTTGGGTTTAGCTACGTTCACGGCGCTCCAAAGGCAAAAAGAAGTAAGTATCCGCAAAGTCCTGGGTGCTTCGGTGAGTGGACTATTCCTGCTGCTGACTCGCGACTTTGGCAAATTGATTCTTATTGCCTTGGTGATCAGCTTACCAATTTCGTGGTACTTGATGCAGCAGTGGTTGCAGGGTTTTGTGTACGCTACAGCGATCAGTATCAGTACCTTCTTCCTTACGGGTGGGGTACTGCTGGTGGTGGCACTACTGGCCGTAGGGTTTCAGTCGCTGCGGACGGCGCTGGGGAATCCGGTGGATTCGCTGCGGGGGACGTAGGGTTGGAAGCCATGACAATAGCAACAACCAGGTAGAGAGGAAGTGAATCGGTAGACATTAGCGCACTATTTAAGTGATGGTTGTGATGCGGCTGATCGCACAATAAGGTAAAATACATAAATTCTTAATTAGAGCGTACTTGTGCTGCAAGTCGCCCCCCCCAGCGGTTTACCCACCCCCGACTTTGCAAGTCGACCCCGCCAGCGGGGTACATTTGGTGGAGCTAGTAGCAAGGATTTGCTTTTTTTTGCTGAAGAAAATATCTCAGTGTTTGTCGCATCCTGGCGCGCAGGCCGGAGGCCGGAGCGCGGTGGCCGGAGGCCACAAGGACCAGCGGTGGTAGCACTGCGGCGGCAGCGCAGTGCGGACGACGCGGCACCGATCCCGTCCCGACTAGAAAAGTCGGGACGGGAGCAGGTGGGGCCCACACTGAAACAAATAATTAAAACAAATTAGCAAAATCAACAAATAACAACAAATCCTCTAATTATCCTGCGCTAGACAACTCAAAGCTTGTATCTTTGTTGCTTATACTAGACCAAAAAGAACGCATGAGTTCCGTAGATACGACCCGAGAAATCACCAAGGCTGACTTGCGCAATACCATCTTTATTAAAGGCGCGCGCAGCAACAATTTGAAGAACATAAGTCTGGATATTCCGAAGAACAAGCTGGTGGTGGTCACCGGTGTTTCGGGGTCGGGGAAATCGTCGATAACGATGGATACGCTGTTTGCGGAAGGGCAACGGCGCTACGTGGAGAGCCTGTCGAGCTACGCGCGGCAGTTCCTGATGCGGATGAAGAAGCCGGATGTGGACTACATCAAAGGTATCTGTCCAGCCATTGCCATTGAGCAGAAAGTGAGTACGGCCAATGCCCGCTCAACCGTGGGTACCTTGACAGAAGTGTACGATTATCTGCGGCTGCTGTACGCCAGAATAGGCAAGACGGTGAGCCCAATATCGGGGATGGAGGTGAAGAAACACGAGGTGTCGGACGTGGTCGACTACATCCTGCAATTGCCTGAGGGTAGTAAGGTGCAACTATTGGCCCCAGCCCCCGCTAAATACCGCGACCGCACCTTGGGTGCCGAGCTGCAGCTGCTGTTGCAGAAGGGCTACACCCGCGTATTTTGGGAAGGTGAGTTGCAGGACATCCAGGAGCTGATGGAGTCGAAAGACAAGAACCTGAGCAAGAAGCTGGAAAAGCTGGAGGAAGAGCTTATGATACTGATCGACCGGGTGGTCGTAAAAAAAGATGACGAGGAGAACAACAAGCGGATTGCGGACTCGGTGCAGACGGCCTTTTACGAAAGTGAGGGCGACTGCCAGGTGATGGTCATTGACGGAGAAAGCAAGAACTTCAACAACCGCTTTGAGCTGGATGGGATGACCTTTCTGGAACCCTCACCACAGCTCTTCAACTTCAACAACCCTTATGGTGCTTGCCCAAAATGTGAAGGTTTCAGCTTGGTGATGGGGATTGATGAGACCAAAGTTATCCCTAACCCTGCGCTGAGTGTATACGAAGGAGCCATAGCCTGCTGGAAAGGTGAGCGCTACGGCCAGTCGCTAGATAGATTTCTGGAAGTGGCGCACAAGTTCGACTTCCCGGTGCATACCCCTTACCAGGATTTGAGTCGGCCAGAGCAGCGCCTATTATGGCGGGGCAACAGCTACTTTGAGGGGGTGGATGCCTTCTTCGGCGAGTTGCAGGAGAAGATGTACAAAATCCAGAACCGCGTAATGTTGGCTCGCTACCGCGGGCGGACACGTTGCCCGGAATGTGATGGTAGCAGACTCCGCCAGGAGGCATCATACGTATTGGTAGACGGGCATCCGATCACGGAATTGACGGATATGCCGATCAAGAATTTGCTGACCTTGTTTGCGGAGTTGAAACTGAATGAAAACGACCGACAGATTGGTCGGCGCTTGCTGCTGGAAGTCAATAACCGTTTGAAGTTCATGTTTGACCTAGGGCTGGGTTACCTGACTTTGAGTCGCCTATCGAATACCCTCAGTGGTGGAGAAACCCAGCGGATCAACCTGACCCGCACCCTAGGCAGCAACCTTACCGCCTCGATGTACCTGCTGGACGAACCCAGCATTGGGTTGCATCCACGAGATACGGGAAGGCTGGTGACCGTGCTGGAGCGACTGCGCGACCTGGGCAATACCGTAGTGGTGGTAGAGCACGAGGAAGACGTAATCAAAAGTGCCGACTACCTCATCGACATCGGCCCGGCAGCGGGCATTCATGGCGGAGAGGTGGTATTCGCCGGGCCTTACGCGGACATCTACGATGAAGCCACCGAGAGCCTAACGACCAAATACATGAGCGGACGGATGGCCATACCCGTACCTGAGAGTCGCCGTCCGGTGAGCAACTTCCTAAGGGTACGCGGCGCACGACAACATAACCTCAAAAACATAGATGCCGATATCCCCCTGAACGCGCTGACCGTAGTGACGGGCGTATCGGGTAGTGGCAAGACCAGCCTGGTAAAAGATATCATCTACCGCGCGCTGAAACAAAAGCTGGAAGAAACTTACAGTAAAACGCCCGGTGTATTCAAGGAATTGGCCGGGGAGATCGGCATGCTGACCCAGGTAGAGCTGGTGAACCAGAAACCTATTGGTAAATCATCGCGCTCGAACCCGATCACCTACGTGAAGGCTTACGATGCCATCCGTAAATTGATGTCGGACCAGCAATTGTCGAAAATCCGGGGCTACAAGCCGGGGCACTTTTCCTTCAATGTGGACGGTGGCCGCTGCGACGAATGCAAAGGTGATGGTGAGATTGTAGTAGAAATGCAGTTTCTGGCGGACATTCGCCTGGAGTGTGAAACTTGTGGTGGCAAGCGCTTCAAGTCGGACTTGCTAGATGTGACCTACAATGGTAAAAACATCCACCAGATTCTGGAATTGAGCATTGAGGAAGCGCTGGATTTCTTCAAGGACCACGATGATATTCTGAGCAAAATACAGCCCTTGTTTGATGTAGGCTTGGGCTACGTGCAGCTGGGGCAGGCCTCTTCTACCCTATCGGGTGGTGAGGCGCAGCGGGTGAAGTTGGCTTCCTTCCTGAGCAAAGAAAGTGCCCGCGACCACGTTTTCTTCATCTTTGACGAACCTACAACAGGCCTCCATTTTCACGATATTCGCAAACTGCTGGATGCCCTGAACGCGCTGGTAGAAAAGGGCCATACCGTACTGGTGGTAGAGCACAACCTGGAGGTAGTCAAATGCGCCGACTGGGTCGTAGACCTAGGCCCTGAGGGCGGTGCCGAAGGTGGCCACTTGGTGTTTCAGGGCCGCCCGGAGGATTTGGTCAACGTCAAGGAATCCTATACGGGGCAGTATTTGGGGGAGAAGTTGGTTTGATGGTTTTGTTCGTTGGTTTTGTTCGTTGAAAAGGTGTAAAGGTTGGAAGGGTGTAAAGGTTGGAATAGTTATTTTCTTCGATTAAAACGGTACCAGTCCAGAAATTCGACCGATTGATTGATGCTTGCGGAATCAGGCATATTGTGCATATCAATGCCTGTTTTTGCTTTAACGATTGCGATAAGCTCACTACGACGGATACCAAATTTTTCGGATACCAAAACAGCACAAGATCTTGCACTTGAGGCTCGGTGTAACAAGGAAAGATCTTCCCGTTGGGCCCTTTTTTTGTGGCCTGAAAATGACATCTACCATTCTATTTGAAAATATAAAAAAGGCGGAGACTAAGCCTTTTGCGCCAGTGCCTTTGCTGCATTATCCAGGATCTGCTAAAACCATGGTTCTCAGCTTGTCCACCAACCGAATTGGTACACTGACAGCGCCGCCTTTTTTGGAGAGTGGCGTGTCTCTCGTCGTACGGGGCATTCTCGACTGCTGTTTTTCTCTCTGCTCTTGCGGAGCATTCGGTTACGTTTTTAACGCTTACCTAAAGTGCAAACATTCATCAAGTACCTCAGCCTTGCGGGCTTTGGTGACTCCTGGTTAAGTCGTAACTTCCAGGAATTAGGCGCTTTGCTTACCCGGTACCGGTCAGGCCTTTGCTAGTTAAGAATACAAGATTCGAACTTGTCCACTTTAGATTAACAATCTAATGCTCTACCAACTGAGCTAACTCCTTGCCACTGAAATGTGCCTGACCAACTGCTCCGCACCCTTTTGGGGTACCGAATACAGCACACTTCCTGCGTTTCGGTTTACAAAACCTACTGTGCCGTACTTTAAGACTACTGGGCAGACCGAAACCTACCTTTCCCCTTTGGCACTAAAAATTATTCTTTCAATACACTTTCAATAACGGGCCCAACCTCGTCTGTGGGGTTGGAATAATCCAAACCAAGGCAAGCAGCGGCGGTTTTGGCCACTTGATTTTGCCACCATTGGCCCTCTGTTTTAACCTCACCTAAGGCGGGAGTGTCAGGGCCCAGGGCGGCCAACCAGATGGCGTTTGACCCATCGTAGGTTTTTCCGTGGCTTTTCCACTCGGTCATAGGGCTGTTGCCGCGGCCGTGATCCGTGGTGATTAAGAGGGTGGTTTTGCCAGCGTAGACCGGGTCACTTTGTAGGTATTCCCATAATTGGCCAATCATCTGATCGGTTTGGTGGGCGCTATAGAGATAGCGATTGTAGGAACCATCGTGTGCAAAATCATCGGTTTCGCCATAACTGATGTACACGACGCGAGGGTGTTGCCGCTTAACGTATTCCATCATGTAGTTGTGGGTCAGGAAATCCGGGCGAACGCTGTTCCAAAGGAGCGGTGCCTGCTGGCTCAATTCATTGAGGAAGATTTCCTTGGCGGATAAATGATCTCCCTCTGCCAGATCGTATCCACAATTTACGGGAATGCCGCTGCGCTCTTCATTGACGATGTAGTCAAAGACATCCCAGGAACCAAAGGCCGCTACCCGACTGTGGAAAGCGGGCTGCTCGTTGAGCCACTCCAACAAGGTCTTATTAGGATTATTGACTTTGTTGTTGCTGTTGATCCGAGGGTCGCTGAAGCCGCTGAGAATCTCATTGTAACCGGGGTAAGAAAACCAAAAGAAGTTGGTCAGGTTTCCTTTATTCCCCAACCACCGATTTCCGTGTAGCTGGCCTTGCTTAGCGATGACATCCCAAAAGAAAGGCATCAGTTTCGCCCGACGCACTTCGGCCGTTTCGCCACCAAATTCCTTTCTGATCTCGTCTTGATAGCTCGTCAGTTCGCGGTTATCCACCATCGAATCGACGATGCCGCCGTAAAGCTCTTCCCAACGCAGGCCATCCAATGTAATGATGAAAACGTTTTCCGTAAGCAGCTCGCTACTTTGACCAACAAGGGTAAAGCCACTGAATGCAATCAATAACGTAGCAATTAAATTTTTCATGACTTAGTTTTTTTAAGGAACGTAAAAACAATAAATGATCCAGTTCCTAAACAGCCCCCAAAACAGGTGCTTGCTTTATTTTATGATAGAAATAGACAATAGCGATTATTGTAGTTGCACAACTCACGAGCGCAACTAAGTAGCTCATTTTGGTAAAAAAAATCAACCAGCTGAGCTCTCCCTGGCCAAAATTTCTATACAACAAGGTCAAGACACTACCGGCGTAGCCCCAGGCATCCGCTAGGTAGATTAAAAAGCCTACATTGGCGACACTGCCCAAGGCAGCGATCAGTCGTTCGAAAAGGATGGCGTTGTACGGGATGTAAATAATATAAAGCCCGGCACCGATTAGGATCATCCACCAAGCACCCGGCAAAACGCCCGCCTGAAACGCAATGGTACTACCACCCACCACAAGGCCGCCGCCGAGAATCAACCAGAGATAGAGTAAAAAAGCTGTTCGGTTATTGCGAATAAACATGGTGAGCGCCAGCATCACTAAAGTGAGCACCGCAATGGGTAATTCTGCCAAAGTAAAGATAGCCGGAGCATCTCCGTAACCGAGGCCAGTCCACAGTTCCAGCGCAAAATTGTCTCGAAAATCACGATAGATGGTGATACTTACGTAGCAAACGATGAGTGCCAGGATGCCCAAACCATGCTTGCGAGAAAAGGCTTTTCGTTCCACTTTGGTCATGGGGGCTCGTTCCGTACGCAGCGCGACATCTTGGTTGCTTGGTTGCGGAATTTTTTCCATCAGCCAACCTCCAAGCACCAAGCCGGGTAAGAAGATAGCGCCGGTAGCAAAAGGCATCCAGTATTCGCTTACGGACTGGTACTGGATCAGCCAGGCTCCTACCGATTTTACCACGCCGGAAGCAACAATAAAGCTAGCACACAGGGCGGCGCCCAGTAATTCGGTGGTTTGCCGGCCTTCGAGATAACTAAAAACCACGCCCCAGACCATGCCTAATGGGAGTCCGTTGAGGAATAAAAACAGCAAACTCCATCCGGAATCTTTGCTGAGCGCAAACCCCAACAAGGCCAACCAGGCGATCCCCACCAACCTAAGCAACATCCGAAAACGCACCCCGGGGCGCAATTCCGAAATGAATTTGATACCAATGAATTTGGACGTCGCATAACCCAATACCTGCGCGATGATGATCGCTATTTTAAAGTCGACCACCATCCCCACAGCAGTGGCTGTTTCGTAAGCTGCAACGGTAAATGGTCGCCGAAATGCGTACATACAGAAATAGGTAGCAAAGGACGTACACATAGCAAACACCGTGATGGCCAAAGGCGACCATTTCGCAACAGGACGAAACATAGAATAGCTATTTAGCAGCGTTCGTTTGTAAATACCGGGTGATCGCTTTTGGCAACAACTCTATGGACGACAACAGTTCATGGTGGGGATAAGCCTTAAGTGCTTCCTCCGTATGCGTACCATTGGTCACACCCAGGTTGAGGCCCACACCAGCAGCGGCACCTGCTTGTAGGTCGGCCGGGGTATCTCCGATTTTCACTACCCGCTTGGGGTCGGTAATCCCAAAGGTTTTCATGGCATGCAAAATCATCGCCGGGTGCGGGCGACCCGCTCCGGTTTCATCAGGTGTAAGCGACAAATCGATGATGGCATCCGGGCTTATTGCCCTGAAGTTATCGTCTAGTCCTATATTCCAACCCAGACGATCGAGGATGATATTGGCCACCTTGCGGTAAAAACCGGTGGTGAGGACGATTTTAATATTTCGTTCCCGCAGCCATGCGAAGGTTGCGAGTGCTCCCTCGGTGGGTACTACTTCGGCCGTTTGGTAATGTGTCTCTAAAACGTGCCGAAAGTGGTCGTAGGTAATTTGCACTTTTTCCTGGTAGACATTAGTACCGGCATCCATTTTTTTCGCCCACAAGGTTTGGACAACTTCCAACTTAGGGAGGCCCTGCATGGCTTTAATCTGGTCTTTATCAGCATCCAGACCGGTCTCTACGGCGGCCTGGTAAAAACAATGTTCTACTTCAGATTGATCGCGTACGGTGGTTCCCGCCATATCGAAAACGACCATTTCAATTTCATTCGTCAACATGTGATGGATAGATTATTTTTAGTGGGTAGGTTATTATTAATCCGATACTTTATCGTACAAATAGAGCACCAGCATTTTAGCAGTTTCCTCTCCTTCGTTGCGAGGTACGTGCAATCGGCGGCCATCATAAAGCAAAGCATCTCCCTTCTTTAGGGGAATCACCTCTTCTTCGATTTGGTATTGCAACGCTCCCTGAAGGACAAATTTGAACTCCCAGGCATCGGTACTCACCATGGCGCGTTTGGCACCAGGCTCAATGTCTAACATGACAGCCTCTAACGTGAAATCACTGAAGCTTCGTTCCAACATTCGCTCGTAGCGGAAACCCACGGCCTCTTCTTCTTTCTCGATGACCTGCCGCTCTGCCACCGTACGGTGGATGTATTTCTGAGGAGCTTCAAAGGAAAGTCCCTGAAAAAAAACCTCTGGCAATAGATCAAGGGCTTTAATAAGACTCAAAAGCACCGGCAGAGAAGGCACTGTACGGCCATTTTCGATCTTGGACAAGAGGCTTTTGCTCACGCCAGCCAGCTCTGCCAATCCAGCAACGGTCTTGTCCTGTTCTTTGCGCAATTGGCGAATCCGGTGGCCAATGTCCGATAACAAATGTTCACTCATTATTCTATTATCTTGGTTACAAATGTAAAAGCATAGTTGATAAATAATCAACTACAAATACACAAATAATTCTTTTTACAAAAACTTAAACATCAATTAACTCAACAAAAACAACACCTCTTTTACAATGTACCTAATTTCACCGCCAGAAAGAAAAGTTTCTTATTTGTAAACATACTCCTTCTACATGCCAACATCACACTACGACCTGGCCGTCATCGGAGGCGGTATTGTCGGAACAGCCCACGCCTATCACGCTGCCCAAGTTGGGCAAAAAGTAGCTCTCTTCGAACGCAATGACCGCCCAGTAGGAGCAACCATCCGCAACTTCGGGATGGTCTGGCCCATTGGGCAAGCTCCCGATCGGCTCGAACGCGCCTTACGCAGCCGCCAACACTGGCTCGACCTCGCTGAGAAAAGTAAATTCTGGGCAACAGCAGCCGGGTCACTCCACCTCGCCTACCAAGCCGACGAGATGGAAGTACTCACCGAATTTGCGGAGCTGGCTGGCGCACAAGGCTACCAAGTTGCACTAACCTCCTCCCAAAAGGTGGTCGATTACACTCCTGCCGTAAAAAAAGAAGGTCTGCTCGGTGCTTTATACAGCCATACCGAAGTGAATGTAGACCCTCGCCAGGCCATCACTCAAATTCACGCTTTTCTTGGGGAACAACTGGGTGTAGACCTTTATTACCGACACACCATTCGGGAAATCAATTATCCCCGTCTACATACCGCCGAGCAATCCTGGACCGCCGATCGCATCATCATCGCTGGAGGAGATGACCTCTCCACCTTGTATCCTGAGCTCTTGGCGCAAGCACCTTTGCAACGTTGCAAACTACAAATGATGCGAACTGCTCCACAGCCCAACAACTGGCAATTGGGGGCAAATTTAGCTGGCGGGCTCACCCTGCAACACTACGCGGCCTTTGCCCAGTGCGAGCACCTGCCCGCGCTCAAAGCACGGATTGCTCGCGAACTGCCCACTTACAACCAGCACGGCATCCACGTAATGGTGTCCCAAACCGCCTTGGGAGAACTCACCATCGGAGACAGTCATGAGTATGACTATACTCCCAGCCCCTTCGATAAACAAGCGATCAATCAACTCATTCTCGATTATTTGCATCGTTTTGCGAAAGCACCTGATCTGGAAATTGCCGAATATTGGCACGGCGTCTACGCCAAAATGATGAACGGCGCTACCGAACTGATTCTCCATCCCGAACCAGGAGTGACGATTGTAACCGGATTAGGCGGGGCAGGAATGACCCTTTCCTTTGGGCTTGCTGAAGAGATCATTAACGAAAACATCTGACCAAAACCACCAACCTATCAAAAACCAGTCATTATGAAACATTCCCTCCTAATCCTGTTTTGCCTTTGCTCCTTAAGCAACAGTATAGCACAATCAAGTGCCGACCATGCCCACGAGCGGGCCATTCATTTTCCTGATATACCAGGGTATACAACCATTGTTTCTGACTTTCATCAGCATACCGTTTTTTCAGATGGCAGCGTGTGGCCGGATATTAGGATACAGGAAGCACTCCGTGATAGTATTGATGTAATTTCTCTAACCGAGCACCTCGAATACCAACCGCACAAAGAAGACCTACCCCACCCTGATCGCAATCGTGCGTTCGAACTAGCGGAGCAATTTGCCCGTCCTTACGATATATTGGTAATTCCCGGTGCAGAAATCACCCGCAAGATGCCTCCGGGACATACCAACGCCATTTTCATTGAAGATGCCAATAAACTTTTGATCGAAGACTCGCTGGAGGTCTTTGTGGAAGCCAATCGCCAGGGAGCATTTGTTTTTTCTAATCACCCCAACTGGATTGCTCAACGAAGAGACGGCGTAGCTTTTCTCAATGATTTTCATCGACTGCTAATTGATCAAAAACTACTCCATGGAATAGAAGTCGTCAATGACCTCACCTTTAGCGACGAAGCATTGCAGATCGCTATTGATCACGGCCTGACCATCATGGGCACTTCAGACATCCACGGATTGGTAGACTGGCAATACGAAATTCCTCACGGTGGCCACCGCCCAGTCACCTTGATTTTCGCACTCGAACGCACTCCTGAAGCACTCAAAGAAGCTTTGTTTGCCGGACGAACGGTGGTTTGGTTTAGGAATACCCTTATTGGTCATAGTGAACACCTTCTGCCGTTGATCAATAGTAGCCTGAGTGTCTCCAAAGCTGCCTACCAGGGAATCTCGTCCGTACTAGACGTCACTATTTATAATGACAGTGATGTGGAATATTTATTGGCTACCCAAGACCAGTACAACTTTCACGACAACGCTGGCCTTGTCACGCTCCTTCCCAACACAACGACTACTTTTTCCGTAAAGACAATGGATCAGCTCCGTAGCCTGGAGCTCCATTTTGAAGTAATGAATGCCATAACGGCTCCAAGGGTACACCCTTCGATTACCATTCCCGTCACCATAGAATAACCCTTGCAATGACCATTGAAGAAAAAAAAGACCTTATCCTTGGGCTTTTTCACCAACACGGGGAGGCCGCTTACGGGGAACAAATCACGCAAAATTCCCACGCAGTACAAGCGGGCTTAATCGCACAGGCGCAAGGGTATCACGAAGAACTCATCCTGGCTGCATTTTTGCACGACATTGGGCATTTATTGCCAGCCATTGAGGAGCAAAAAATCCAAAGTATGGGCAACTTTGGCACCGAGGCCCACGACCGAATTGGTGAGGAATTTCTTCGTCAGCTGGGCTTCCGGGAACGGTTGCTGACCACTATTCGCAACCACGTAGATGCCAAACGTTACCTCTGCTTTGCGGATACTGCTTATTACAATACCCTTTCTGATGCTAGTAAAGAAACGCTTCGCTATCAGGGTGGCCCGATGCAAATGCGTGAAGCTAAAGACTTTGAGCAATCGCCTTTTTTCACCGACTCAATTGTGCTACGAAAAATTGACGAGCAAGCCAAGGACACCACTTTTACCATCAAGCCTGAGCACTGGGACTATCTGACAGCATTGTTGCTTAACGCTAAGCGCTATCAATAAAGGCAAGTGCTAAACGCAGCTTGGGTTTCAACCCGAGCTTGGCGATACGCTCGGGTTGAAACTCAAGCTACAGGAACGGTAGACACCACCACCAAGTTTCTTATTTGTCAACAAAAGAAGCCACCTCTATTCTTACAACTATTTGAAAATCAGAAGTTAACTGTTTTTACACTGATCTAAGGATTTCTTAACTCATACTTAATTGTAAACTTTTGCAGGAGCCTGAGTTTGTTAGCAACTTTACTGAATCTTAATCGAAAGACTAGGAAACAAAAAAGAGCCTGGGTGACGGCCATCACCCAAAGCTCTCCACATTTTTACATGTTTAAAACACTAAATTATGAAACTTGCTCTACATGTGCAAGCACGTCACTTCTATATCCAGAAGTGTCGTCCACTCGCCTTTTTTGTTCTTTTGAGCCTAATTTCAGTAGCCCTTACGGGCCAGACCACCGTTAGCGGCACGGTCTTGGAAGAAGGCACGCAAACTCCACTTATCGGCGTAAACATCATCGTCAAAGGAGCGCCTACCGGGACAATTACCGACTTTGACGGAAAATACAAAATAGAAGTACCCGCAGAAGATGCCGTACTTCTTTTTTCGTTTGTGGGATATGCGACCCAGGAAATTGCCGTTACTGGCCAGAGAGAAATCAATGTCAGCCTTAGTGAGGGCATTGGTCTGGACGAGGTGACTGTTACGGCACTAGGTATTGCCCGAGAAGAAAAATCGCTGGGCTATGCTGTTCAAGAAGTCAACGGAGAAGACATCAGTGCGGCCAACAGTGCCAACCTCGTGAGCACCCTCGCTGGCCGCGCAGCAGGAGTACAAGTTGTGACCAACGGAACCGGCGCCGGACAATCGGCCAGTGTTGTGATCCGTGGTTATTCCTCTTTGGGAGGCGACAACCAGCCGCTTTTTGTGGTAGACGGTACGCCGATCAACAATACCACCGACACCCGGACGAACACCAGCGGTATTGCCTCCAACATGAACGTTGATTACGGCAACGGTGCCGGAGAGATCAACCCTGATGATATTGAATCTATTTCCGTGTTAAAAGGAGCCAACGCAACGGCGCTTTACGGCTCACGTGCGGCCAATGGCGCCATCATCATCACGACGAAATCCGGTAAAAATCGCAAAGGCATTGGTGTTGCTGTCAACTCTAAAACCACCTTTGAAACCATGCTCGCTGGCCCTGAGTACCAACGTGTATACGGCCAGGGAAAAAACTTTGACTTCGCTTTCGTGGATGGCTACGGCAACGGTACTTTTGATGGTGTCGACGAAAGCTGGGGCCCACGCCTCGACGGTACGCTTCGTCCACAACACGACTCTCCTACCGCCAACGGTCTACGCGGTGGTGATGTCCACGGTCTTGACTTCGTGCTCGGCGCCAGCGGTGTAAACCTTGATCGTCGCGGAGACATTACCCCCACGCCTTTCATTGATCCCGGTGACCCAGTGGAAAACTTCCTGGAAACCGGTTATACAACAACCAACAACTTCTCATTTTTCGGTTCTAACGACCGCGGTAACTTCCGCTTATCTTACACCAACCTGGACAACAAAGGCATGCTCCCTAACACGGACTTGCGCCGGAACACGGTTGCCTTTTCTGCGGACTACAACCTGTCGGATCGCCTGACGGTTTCTGCCAACACCAATTATATCCGTACGGATAGCGACAACCGCCACGTGAACGGCTACGGTACAGAGTCAGTCATGTACCTCTTCATTTGGTGGGGACAGCAGGTAGATGTAAACGGCCTGCGCAACTACTGGCAGGACGGCCTGGAAGGCTTCCAGCAGTTTAACTACAACTACAACTACCACGACAACCCTTACTTCACGATGTACGAAAACACCAATGGCCTCGCCAAAGACCGACTCATTGGTAATATTTCTGCGAAGTACAAAATCACCGACAACCTGAACTTTATGGTCCGCGGTGGCCGTGACTTCTTCTCCGAGTACCGTTTCATCAAGCGTGCCTACTCTACGCAGCGTTTCCCCAACGGGCAATACCGCGAAGACAAGATCAACTTCAACGAAACCAACATCGACTTCCTGTTGAACTATAGCAAAAGCCTGAACGAAGATTGGGACATCAGCCTCAATGCTGGTGGCAACCGGATGATCCAACAAAACCATTTTAGCGCAATTGCAGCTAATGCTCTTCTGATTCCTGGTGTTTACTCTCTTTCTAATGCTGACGGCCCGCTCATACAGGCAATTGATCGCCCCGAGCGCCAAATCAACTCGCTTTATGCCTTTGGCCAGGTGGGTTGGAGAAACCGTATTTATCTGGATGTAACTGGTCGTAACGACTGGTCTTCGACCTTACCACAAAGCAACAACTCTTACTTCTACCCATCCGTATCGGTGAGTGCAGTCATCAGTGAGATGCTGGATATTCCTTCCAGCAGTGCTTTGTCATTTGCTAAGTTACGCCTCGGCTGGGCACAGGTAGGTAGCGACACCGACCCTTATCGTCTGAACGACTTCTTTATCTTTAGCGATACGCCTTGGGGCAGCAATGCGATTGCTTCACCAACGAATGTACTGCCCCCAACGGACCTGAAGCCAGAGCTGCAGACCTCTTACGAAGTAGGTGCTGATGTTCGTTTCTTCCGCAATCGTTTGGGTGTAGACCTTACCTACTACAACAGTGTTTCCGAGAACCAGATTCTGGCCATCGAGTTGCCTGCTTCCTCCGGCAAAACTTCCCGCGTGATCAACGCTGGCAAGATTGAAAACCGCGGTATTGAATTGTTAATCAGCGCGACCCCCGTGAAGTCGAAAAATGGCCTCAACTGGAACACTTTCTTCAACTTCTCGCGCAACACCAACGAAGTACTGGAACTGCCTGACGGTGTGGACCAATACGTTTACGGTGGCAATGGCATTACCCTGATTGCAGAGAAAGGTGGTTCATTAGGCGATATGTGGGGTACTGGTCTCAAGACCGTCCAAGACCCTAACAGCCCATTCTTCGGCGAGGTAATCTTCAACAATGGTCTGGTACAGCAGGACAACACCCTCCGCAAGGTGGGCAACTTCAATCCTGACTTCAACCTCGGCTGGTCGAATGAGCTTTCTTACAAAGGATTCTCCTTAAACTTCCTCTTCGACTGGCGCCAGGGTGGTGAGTTACTTTCTCGTACGCGCCTGATCGCTGCCACTTCCGGAAACGTAGTAGAGACTTTATGGGGACGTGACACGGAGTTCGGTGGTGCCCACGATGGTATTTCGGATTCTGGCCTCACCTACATCGACGAATCTACGGGGGAAACCCGTACTGATGGTATCATTGGACAGGGCGTAAGAGCTGTGACCGATGATAATGGTAACGTGACATACGTCGCCAATGACGTGATCGTTCCTGCCAACGCTTACCACAACAACCGCTATCGCCGTGACAACGACACCGAAGGTATTTACGATGCTACCTTCATCAAGTTGCGCCAAGCGAGTCTAAGCTACAGCCTCCCTACCAGCTTATTGGACAAGACCTTCATCCGCAAGGCTAAGATCTCTTTGATTGGCAACAACATTTGGTTATGGGCCAAGGACTTCAACCACGGCGATCCTGAGCTCCTCTCTTTTGGTGGAGGACGTTACGTGCCTGGTGTAGAAAATGCTACTGTGCCATCTACGCGCAGCCTTGGCTTTTCTCTAGACATCGAATTTTAATCTTTATCTGATTCCTGCTCCCTACTGGTGCTGGCCCTTTTGGCGCCTGGCACCAGTAGGGAGACAAAAATACCTTATCATGAAAAATACGTTTTTCATTTTCTTCGCTGCCCTGCTGTTTTTGTTTACGGCCTGTGACAGCTTTGAGGTAAGCAACGTCAATCCAGACGTGGCCTCTTCCATCAACAATAACCCTGAACTCCTGCTGACCGGCGTACAACGCGACGCGATCAACAGCATGGTGGGTTCTTCCTGGAGTGAGGGCAACCTCATGGCGCAGTATGGTGCCCGGATTGTATTTACCTCTTTCGATTTGTTCGACTGGGGTGACCAATCTGGAGCCTGGGATCGCTTGTACCTTTCAGTACGTGATGCTAAAGCTTTAGAGCAAATTGCTATTGAGAGCAACCTCCCCAGCTACGAGGCCGTTTCTTTGATCATGCAATCCTGGATGTGCCACATCCTGACCGATATGTGGGGCGACATCCCCTATGCTGAAGCCACGCGTGCTTTCGATGAGGAACCGGTTTACACACCAGCTTATGACTTCCAGCAAGACGTTTACAATGGCCTGCTCGCTACCTTGGAACAGGCAAACACTTTGCTGAGCGCCGACAACCTTCCCGCTATTAAAGGCGACATCGTTTTTGATGGCGACCTGGAAAAATGGAGAAAGTTTGCCAACTCCCTTCACTTGCGCGTAGCCTTGCGCCTGAGTAATGTGGATGAAAACAAGAGCCGCACGGAGATCAACAAAATCTACACTGATTCGGAAAAGTACCCAGTGATGAACTCCAACGAAGATAATGCCGTACTGAACTATCTGGGATCTTTCCCCAACGCTCATCCTATCTCGGAGGCAGCCCGTTACCGGGTGGGGTCTTTTAACGAGTACCGAATTTCAGAAACCCTGGAAGGCGTATTGAGAGATTACGACGATCCTCGACTGGATTTTTTTGCTGATCCAACAGCTAATTCTGTAGCATTGGGTATGCCAGAAATTTCCGGAATGCAGAACGGAATTGTTGACGGTCCTGCCTACGAATACAAAGGAGGTGATGCGTTTTTATCAAAATTCAACATCGACTTTTTCCACTTCCAGGCCAACGCCAACCAAGGTCGCCTGATGACGGTCTCGGAAGTAGCCTTCATTTTTGCGGAGGCTGCTCAGCGCGGCTGGATCAGTGCCGACGCGCAAGACTTTTATGACCAAGGCGTAAGCAGCAATTTCGACTACTGGAATGTCACCATGCCAAGTGACTACCTGACCAATCTGGGGGCTTATGATGGCGCATTGGAAACCATCGCCAAGCAAAAGTATATCGCTTTGTTCTACATCGACTTCCAAGGATTTATCGAGTACAAGCGGACGGGATTCCCTACTACGATTCAGCCGGGGCCTGATGCTTTCTACAACGAATACCCTAGCCGATTTGAATACCCTTCAAAGGAACAAGCACTCAATGCCGTTAACTACCAGGCTGCTATTAACCGCCAGGGAGCTGACGAAATTACCACGCCAGTTTGGTGGGAAAATAACTAAGAACAAGTATTTAGTTTGAAATAATCAAAACAAAACAATTACCATGTGGCCGGGGAGACAAGCTCTTCGGCCGCTTTTTTTTATCGGATCAAAACCACATCCCCACTCAAGTAGAAGCGCTCGCCATCCTGTCCTTCCAGCTCTGCCTGCCAGACAAAAACGCCCGGCCCTAAAGCACGACCATTGGCTGTTCCATCCCATCCGACAGTTGCTTGATTGGTACGAATAGCTACTTTTTCGTACTGCATCCCGCCCCAGCGATCAAATATTTGCAGGCGGCGAATTGTATAATCTTGAGGCCCTTGCAAATAGAAATAATCATTGATTCCATCCCGGTTAGGACTGAAGGCATTCGGGGCGTACACCTGTGGCCCTAGAATTATTACCGAGGCATCGGAGGTGGCCAAACAGCCATTGCTATTTTCTACTAATAATTGATAATAACTATCAATGAGCGGCCTACTGGCAGGCGTCTCGCAGGTGATGCAACTCAGCGTAGACCCGGGGGTTTCTTGCCAAAGATAAAGCTGTATGGGAGCAGTACTATTGACAGTAGGCATCCAGGTGATTTCTTCACCGCGTTCAATGGTGCGGTCGGTTCCTATGGTTACGCTCAGGTCATCTTGAGCAATCACAATAGCAGCACTGACTTCCGCACAGGGCGTTTGCACCGTCACCGCATAGGTCCCCGGCTGGTGTACCAAAATATCCGGGCCAGTCACACCCGTATTCCACTGATAAAATGAGGCATTATCAATACCCGAACTTAGCAGGAGCGTATCCCCCAAACACAGGTAAGGATGGATGTTGGCGAAATCAATGGCCAGCTCCTTGATATCAAACACGGTGGGATCGTCATTGGCGGGAGTTTCTGGATCATCGGAAAAAACGCGTGTGGTTGTCACAGATTGATCGATGAACACATTGTCCAGATAAGCAACATTGAACACCGTTTGTGGTGTTACGTTTTCCTGAATAGCTAAATCGAGCGTAAAGGTATAGGTTCCGAGCGGTAAAAGAATATCTTCAATGGTCAGCACATTGCTTCCTACACCGCTGACGACATTTCCCGCAAAGGGTAAACTACTGATCGACTGGATCAATGTACCCTCGGGGAAAGTATCCTGCAAGCTCAGGTTTTCTTGATCTTGATCCGTGCGATTGAGCAGGGTAAATTCAAATTCCAGGCGCGTGCAAGGATAGGCACTCCGGTTGGACACCCGATTGAGCAACTCCACTTTAAAAGGACAAGAGCAGGCATCCTGATTGCGCTCAAAACCCAGCTCCCGCAACAAAACAGCACTGCCGTCTACGGTACTAAAATGATAAAGATTTCGGTTGGTAAAAACGTCCTGCGCTGCCCCTATGCCGAAAAGCTCTCCGTAAGCATTGAAAAACAACGAAGGCATATTGCCCTGAATAGCCGGAATGATGGGATAACCGGTATTATCCACCAAGCCATTCGCAAGATCAATGGTGATCAGGCGCCCCTCGCTGTGCTCAAAACCAAAAAGAAGATCGAGGGTAGGATGAAAAGCGATATCTGCACAATACAGCGCCGCAGCAGGATTGTTTTTAGCTAAAGGAATAATGGTCATCGGGTAACCCTCTACCGAAAGATCAATCAGCGCCAGGAGGTTGTCATTGTTCTCAGGCCTGAACCCAAGGAGCACCAGATAGCGTTCATCAGGAGATACATCGCCCGAAACAAAGAGCATATCTGCGGGCAAATCCAAGGCCCGCAAGCTTTCCAGCTGATAATCGGCATCTATTCGGCAAAGCACGTAAGGATCACCCAGTAGCACCCCGTAAATAAGATTATCCGCTGGCCGATAGGCAATCCCATTGATCCTGGAACCACCAAAAAAATGACGATCTGTAAACGTACTCGTTCCAGCAGCTAGATCTATTTCGATCTCTTGAAAAGTAGATCCCCCTTGCTCCTCAACGACTCGGTACATTTTTCCGTCGCAAGTAAACGGTGTCTGTGCAGGTAAGGGAGTGGCAAATAAAAGTAAAAAATAAACAATTGGTCTTGTTGACATGGTGATCAGGCTAGAAGTCTATTTGGGAGTTATCCAAATATAACCTGAATCCAGCGCTATTGGTCATTCATTACTGTTCTCTACCCGACTTATCGCTTCAAAATAGGCTAGTGGTCTGTCAAACTTAAACTTTCCAGTTGCCCGATGCGTCTTTCGGCACTGCTCTTCGTTGGAGAACCCCTTGCTTAGCGCTGCTATGCGCGGGAACCTCCGCCTCGATCAGCACCAAAATCCGCGTTCGCTCAACCGGAACTTTAAATGTTGACAGACCACTAGTGGCTCAGTTGACCAGGATGGAAAGGTACCTTTCCTAAAGCGGGATCGACTAAACCAGCCCTTAGCATCTGCGAACCATTTCCTTCGAAGTATTCGATCCGAAGACGGTGCTTCCCTTCAGCGAGAATGGTGGTTCCATAGCGATAAAATGCGCCGTGATTACCATCATTATCCACGACCAGCTGATCGTCAATATACAATCGAGAGCCATCATCAGAGCGAGTAAAAAAGGTGTAAGTTGTCGTCTCCGCCAAGTCGATATAACCATTGAGCACTAAGGCGAAATTATCTTTGCGAGGAGCAGCATGCTCTTCATTCACCGAAGGCATAACGCCTGAACGAACAAGTGGTAATTCAGAAAAATCTGGCAAATAATCCCACGCTCCTTCGTAATAATTGTAGCTCAACCCAGGTGTAGTTTTTTTCACTTTTACCGCTGGCCATGGATCCATTTGTTGAAATGTCCGCACCACCACTCTACTCGCATGGCCGTCTATGGTGTAAGCACGCACCTTTAGCGTAAGGCTACTTTCAATTTTGAGTGGGCTCTTGTAAACCGCCGATTGCAGGCTTGGCTCACTACCGTCGGTGGTGTAAACAATTTTGTGATCAGGTTGCAAAGCTTCCAGCGCTACGGTGGTATAGTCTTGAAAAATAAGCCGATCAACCTTGAAATGAGGTGCTGGCAGTTGTTGCATCATTCCTACCCCCTGGTCTTCTTCCTTTTTTGTCATCTGAAAAGTATCGAAAAGACGACCTTTTTCATCAATTGCTTTGAAGACCAGTGTACCATAATGGATAGCAAAAGTGCAATAATGGTGTTGAACTTGTAGCTCTTGGGTAAACCAGGAACGCACGGGGTCAAAATCTTCGAGCCCACCACCAGCGCCACCGGAGTTGATGTAAATGACGCCATTCTCTTGATTAACAGCATTCTTAAAAATCGGCCATGTACGCTCATAAAGATGGGTATGCCCAAAGAGGCAAAAATCGACGCCATAAGCTTCGTAGAGCGGCACCAAATTCCGGGACTGGGTTTGAAAAGTAGAAGCACCAATGTAGGTGTCTCCATGATCATTCTCTTCGGATGAGTAAGGAGGATGGTGATGCACGACAAATTTCCACTTCGCGTCTGATTGTGCCAATTCCCATTCCAGCCAATCGTATTGTTCGGAACCTTCAAAAACATCCCGGTTGGTATCAATCATGAAAAACTGAGCATTGCCATAACGGAAAGTGTAATAGTATTCTGGTGCAGGATTGACCATGTAATCATAGTAAAACTGGGCATCTTGTTCGTGGTTCCCCAAAACAGTGTACATAGGGAAGCGACTCATGATCACATGGCCATTTGGAAAGAAATGCTCTGTCCAATCTGATTTTTTGGTACCAATATCCACCAAATCACCGGCGTGAAGAATAAAATGGGGACGGTCTTCCCATACGCGTTGAGCGACTTCGCCCCAAGCCCAAGGAGTCTTGGTATTATACTGGGAATCACCGATCAGGGCAAAAAAGAAAGCTGCGTCTTCATCAACTGCCGTATTGAAAGTGTATACCGGGCTAACGATTTCCTGCCCGGCCAGGGTGGTGGTTTTGACCCGATACAAGTACTTGGTTCCCAACTCCAAACCCTCCAACGCGACCTCGTGTAAAAAACGCGTTCCCTCTAAGCTTACTTTTTGCGAAAGGTTGGGTTCTTCTGCATTCACCAGTGCTTTTCCATATTCCACTACTGAACTCGCTTCAGCGGTCGTTTCCCACAGCACGTAGATACTGTTCTGAGTAGCAAATTGCAAGTAAGGCTTTACCAAAAAGGAATCCTGCTGCGCTTGCAAGGATAAGCAGCAAAAAAGGTTAACACTCAAAACCAGGGTAGAAATAAAACGCATGAGGTTGATCATTTTCCCCAAAAGTAACAAGGCCACCTAAAGACAAAGTGAACGGAAAATGAAGCTTAGGTAAAGCATCAATAAGTTTACATTAAATCTCTTCCGTCATCTATTTACCTGGTTATTAAAATACTATTTTTTCGCCAAGCAACCACCTCTAAGTCATGCGATTAACCATTGTCCTTATCCTGGTCATTATTGCCAACAGCTGCCGGAAAGAACTTCAGCAAATAGATGTTTACACACCAGCAGTATTCCTTACGGAAGCCCAACAGACAGCGCTTCAAACGTGGCAAGGAGAACAGCCTTTGGCTAAGCATTCGCTATCATCGTGGCAGTTTGCGCTGGGTAGCTTACCTGAACAATTCCTGGCTGTTGCTACGGATTTCCCCGAGCAAGACTCCCTGATCAACCTCCCCCACCGCATCAACTACCCTAATCGCTCGATATGGTACAAGACTCGCATTTTGCTTGACACTACACAGTTGCTAGTCGTGGATGCTGATGATGGCGCTCAGGTATTCTTTCAAGGCGAACAAGTTCGGCAAGCATTGCCCAATGCTTTCTCTTTGCGGTCAACTAGCGATTCTGCTCTTTTAATCATTCGGGTACTCAACAATGCACTCAAAGGGGGTTTGCGAAAAGCAGAATTATTCCCGCTTGCGGAAGGACTCACTTATTTTGGGCGCAAAGACTATACTGCTCCGGGCATCTTCCATTCTCCACTACACAACTTAACGCAACGGATGCTACTTGCGGAACCCTAT
Organism: Lewinella sp. LCG006; assembly: GCF_040784935.1. Classification (GTDB taxonomy): domain Bacteria; phylum Bacteroidota; class Bacteroidia; order Chitinophagales; family Saprospiraceae; genus Lewinella. The sequence continues at coordinate 741,898 of NZ_CP160680.1, forward strand.
ATTCAGCAACAAACACCAGAAAAGTACCTCCTTAAGGTTGTTTCCACTTCATCTGAACCTGCTTCACTTGTATACGGCTTACAGGAACAAACACTAGACAACCTCCTCTCGGAGGATGCACCAATAGGCCGGATGTTTAATTTTATACTCCAGGATTTGCTGCCGGCTACGACTTACTACTATCAGTTCCGACAAGGAGATTTTCAGAGTGAAGTATATACTTTACAAACACCCCAAAAAAAAGAAAACTTCTCTTTCACCGCCTGGGGAGATAGCCAGGGAGGGTGGCCCGTTTTCAGGGAATTAACCGCAAGCATGCGTGCCACGGCATCCGACTTCAGTATAGGCTTGGGCGACCTCGTTGCAGATGGCGCGCAGCATACCCAATGGCTGGACTTTCTCTATGCATTACACCCTGTTGCGGAAAGCCAACCGGTATTTCCAGTCATTGGCAATCATGATTATGATGGGCAATACGACGATTTGCGCCCCGTGTTGTACCAACAGTATATCAGGGAGGACACTTACTTTTCCTGGGTTTACAAAAACTGTTATTTCATTGCCTTAGACCCCAACGAAAGCTTTCCGCTGGGTATCAGTGGCAAACAGCTGCGCTGGTTGGAAGCACAGCTGGCCAGCCCTGAGTGGCTGGCTGCCGACTGGCGTTTCCTACTCATTCATCAGCCTCCTTACTCCCAAGGGTGGTCAGACTACCACGGAGATGCATTTATTAGAGATTTGGTAGAAGAGAAAGCAGCGACGGCTAAAATCGATTTCGTGCTCTCCGGCCACAGCCATTGTTACGAGCGCTTATCGAAAAAATTCGATAATCAAACGACTCATTTCCTAATCATGGGCGGTGCCGGCGGCGGATTGGAACCACCACTATCTTCTGAGTATCCATTAATGGATACCATAATTAAAGCACATCACTACGGCCTTTTCGAGGTAGCTGGCTCAAAGATAAAATTGCGAATAATTGGTCTTAACAATCAGATACTAGACGATCTAACTTTTACAAAGTGAATAGCCTAGGCTGGACTTTCGACGACGCTGAAGGCGTGGCAAAACACAGCTTAGATCATTCACTTGTCAATTCGTCTGAATCAACCACACCCCGCCCACTACCAAGCTGATCCCGAGGATACGCCACCAGTTGATTTCCTGAACGGGAATGCCCAGCCAGCCGTAGTGGTCCATCAATAAGGAAAAGGCCATTTGCCCTGCAACCGTAAGCCCCAGAGTGACGGCAACACCTAAGCGTGGTGTCAAAATAATGAGCGATGCTACGTAGAAAGCACCTAGCAATCCTCCAATCCAAATCGACCAGTGCTCCGATTGTGTATTTTGAATTTGAGCAAAATCTACTCGCCCAACGATAAGGTACAGGAACAACCCTGCCATACCCACAATAAAGGATAGGAAAGTGCCATAGAGTGGATCCCCTACGGATTTGCCCAATTTGGTATTGATGGCGGCCTGAATGGGTAATACTACACCTGCAAGAACCGCTAAAAGAATAAACAATGCTGCTTTCATAGAAGCAAAGATAGCGTACTTAATAAAACTAGCGGTACTGTGTCCCGAGCATAAACCCACGGCGTCCGCAAGCTCCCTTGGCAAAACCTCCTACTCCGAAGGAAAGCTCCAGGCCAAAGCTGATCCGGTAAGGAACGGTATTTCCTTGATCGGTAAGATTACTGTCGATGGAGGGATAGCCATTCGCTACACCTTGCGGCGTCACAAAGTCTGTCAGTCCATATTCAAAGCGTAGTCCGGCCTTAAAAACCATCGACTCGGAACCGGAGAGGAAGGCCCCCAAACCAAGTACTCCGGACATGTAGCTGTCTTCATACTCTCCATCTACAGCTACGGGTTTGATGCCCGACGTTTGGGTAAGCTCTGTTATGGAAGTATATTTTGCGCCCCCTTCTAAATAAATCCCAGTTTGAGGATAAAAGCGATAAAGACCATAAAAATCGTATACTTCCCACTCGAGGTTATTGCGAAAAGATTCGTTGGTACTAGGTCGGTAGACGATATCCTGAAAATAGGTCGCCCGCATTACTTCGAAATTCAAACCGTGGCGGTCACCAAAATTAAGACCCATGGTACCTCCATAACTGTAGGCCAAATTGAGGCTATAATCGTGTTGTTCATTAGAGGCTAAGGTCGTGTTGTAATAGCCAGAAGGGCCAAAACTAGCCTTGGGGCCAAGCTCCAACCATATTTGTGCCGAAGCGATGGTTGTGATAAAAAATAAAAGAAGTGTAGGAAGAATAGCTTTTTTCATAGTACTTGTTAGTCGTTTCATATAGGTGTGCGATTACAGCAGTAAGATACGGTAAAGGAGCAAAATGTTTCCCAGATTAACGTTTTTAGAAAAAAAGCCAAAAAGACTTTCTTCTTCCCACTAATAATATTACCTTTGCCAACCGAAAAAATAAAAGCATAGACTAAAATTCGCAAATAAGCGTATGGCACATCATAAATCAGCTAAGAAACGTATCCGTCAAGACGCCAAGAAGCGTTTGGAAAATCGTTATTACAAAAAATCTGCACGTTCAGCAATCGCTAAGCTACGTGAGATGGAAGATGCAACAGAAGCTTCTACTTTCCTCCCCAAAGTAATGAGCATGATCGACCGTCTGGCAAAGCGTAACACTTGGCATGCTAACAAAGCATCCAACTTGAAAAGCAGTTTAACAAAGCATGTAAACGGCCTGGGCTAAGCCCAAGGCAATAGTGCTTTTCTTTTCTAGGTATGCCTTGCATCTTTTTAAAAAGGTGCAAGGCATTTTTTTATTACCTTTACGAACGAACGTTCATTCGCAATGATATCAAATGATGGTATATGACAACATTCTACCCCCTCTCCGTTAAAGATATACGCCGCGAAACCGCCGACTGCGTCTCTGTGGCATTTGCTGTCCCTGAAGCCCTCCAGGGTACCTTTGCGTTTACCCAAGGGCAGTACATCACACTGCGCACCCAACTAGAGGGAGAGGAAGTACGCCGCTCCTACTCCCTGTGTGTGAGTCCATTAGACAACGAGTTACGAGTGGCTATCAAGGAAGTACCCGGCGGGCGATTTTCCACCTTTGCCAATCAGCAGTTGCAAATTGGCGACTTAGTAGAAGTACTGCCTCCCGAGGGTCGTTTCTTCACCCCTCTCGATGCCAAGCAGGCAAAACACTATGTAGCTTTTGCTGCCGGTAGTGGGATTACGCCAGTTTTTTCCATCATGAAAACCATTCTGGAAACTGAACCCCACAGCCGCTTCACTCTTTTTTATGGCAACCAACGCACCGAGACCATCATTTTCCGAGAAGCCATCGAGGCGCTCAAAAACATCTACCTCCAGCGTCTTAGTGTTTATTATCTCCTGAGTAAAGAACATACGGGTAGTGATCTTTTCAGTGGCCGTATTGATCGTAATCGTTGCCGGACCTTCACCGAAAAACTTATCCCGGTGAGTAATGTCGACGAGTTTTTTCTTTGTGGCCCCGAAGAGATGACCCTCAGTGTCCGCGATGAACTCCGCGCGCAGGGTGTTGCGCGAGAAAAAATTCATCTGGAATTATTCGGCACCAACACCGGTAAGCGTAAGAAAAAAGAGCATACCACTATTGATAGCGACTACGCCGCCGAAGTCAGCATTCAACTCGATGGAAATGCCTTCTCTTTCCTCATGACCGACCCCAATGAAAGTGTCCTGGACGCCGCCCTCCGCAACGGCGCCGACCTCCCATTTGCCTGCAAAGGCGGGGTTTGCTGTACCTGTCGGGCCAAAGTAGAGGAAGGAAAGGCGGATATGGACGTCAACTACGCACTGGAACCCGATGAAGTAGCAGCCGGCTTTATCCTTACCTGTCAAGCCCACCCTACTACGGATAAACTGGTCGTAAATTTCGATGCCTGATAAAATTTCTTACCTTCCCCACTCAATCCTTATTTTGAGAATTTATGGCGACGATCGAGACCTCTAAAAAACAACTTATCATGGAAGCAGCAGCCAAGCTGTTTCGCGACCGGGGCTACTCCGCTACCTCCATGCGAGACCTGGCCAAAGCCGTTCATTTACAAGCTTCCAGCCTTTATAGCCACATCAACAGCAAGCAGGAAATACTGAAAGATATCTGCTTCCAAAATGCACACCGCTTCCTCGCAGGCATCGAACAGATAGAAAAAGAAGGCCGCCCACCCCGTGAACAAATCCGCCAACTGATCTTCCTCCACCTCGACGTCGCCACCAGCGACGCCACCTCCATCACCGCCTTCAACGACGAGTGGCGCCACCTGGAAGAACCTGACCTCGGGCAGTTTATCAACCTACGAAAACGCTACGAGAACCGCTTTCTAGCCATCATGCAACAAGGAATCGCCGAGGGCACTTTCAAAGACATGGATCCCACCATCAGCATGTACACCATTCTGTCTTCGCTCCGCTGGGTCTACGACTGGTACCAAGCCGGGAAGACCACATCAATACAAGATATCGGGGACCAGATTACTAGAATTGTGCTGGCAGGGATAGAGAAGTAGCGGTACTCATCCCCGAAGTTTCGGGATGAGTACTCCTACGAGCGCAGCGAGCACCCCATCACAAAGATATTTCCACAGTAGCACTCGATAATCCATTTAAGTAAAGCGATTTTGTTAATTTTGCAGCCGGTAAATAACTATTCAATCACCACGTATGGCTCTGGATCAGGTTGATATTGAAGAATACGAATGGCGCGACGGCGAGCTTCAGCTCCGGGAAGACAAGGAGATGTCTTTTTTAGACCATCTCGAAGAGCTGCGCTGGCACATTATCCGCTCATTGATCGCCATTGTTGCCGGTGGCATTGTACTCTTTATTTTCCACGATTGGTATTTCAACAACGTTATTCTTGGCCCAGCTTCCAATGATTTTGTTGCTTACAAGTGGTTTTGCGATCTCTCTCACAGTATTGGTGCAGGGGAAACCCTTTGCATGACCTTACCTGCTTTCAAAATCCAGGCGGTGGCTTTTGCCGAACAATTTATCACCACTATTAAGCTTTGCTTTATTGGTGGGTTTGTTATTTCCTTCCCTTATGTTTTCTATGAAATCTGGAAGTTTGTTGCCCCGGGCTTGTACCCCAAGGAACGGGCAGCTACTAAGGGGGTTGTCTTCGTTTGCTCTATTCTTTTCCTGATGGGTGTGCTCTTTGGCTTCTTCATTGTAGCTCCTTTTGCGATCAACTTCCTTATGGGCTTCACGGCTTCCGACACCGTGGCCAACAATCCGACCCTCAGCTCTTTTGTATTGTACATGGTCATGTTTACCCTACCAGCAGGACTCATTTTCGAACTCCCTATCGTCGTGTATTTCCTGGCCAAAATGGGCATCGTCACCCCCGAGGCTATGCGCAAGTACCGCCGGCATTCCGTCATCGGTATCCTCTTGTTAGCGGCTATTCTTACACCTCCCGATGTGGTCACCCAGTTTCTCATCGGCATCCCGCTTTACATCCTCTATGAAATCAGTATTTTGGTTGCCGCTCGTATGGCTAAAAAATACCAACAAGACCTCGAATAGTATCCAATAACTATGCAAAGAATTAGTACCAACGCGACGATCTTTTTCAAGTTTTTCGTTCCCGTTTTTTGGCTCGTATTTTTCGGTGCCTTCTTGGCGGCAGTGTTTGCCTACGGCGCCGAAATGGCCAGTGGCTTTGCCAGTACAAGCTTCCGCATTGGAGCAGTGCTCTTTTACCTCAGTGGTTTGGCCTTATTCTACTTCACCCTCTTTCCACTTAAGCGCGTCGAAGCAGACACCGATTTCCTCTATGTCACCAACTACTTCAAAACCTTTCGCTACCCCTGGCACAACATCGAAAGTATCACTGACAGTACCTTCCTCTTCTTTACCATTGCTCGCATTGAACTCAAAGAAAAAGGTCACTTTGGTAAAAAGATGACCTTCATGGCCAGCCATCGCCTCTATCAGGACTTCTGGGAAGAGCGGCCCGAACTGGTGGGCTTGCGTAAGGTGTAAAGGTTTCTTTTGGGCCCTGCCTTTGTCCCTGTAGTCCCCGGCATCAGGCTATCCGCTACGTAAATGTATGGTAGAGACGCGACGCATCTCGTCTTTACCATACATTTACCCACTACTATCCTTGGTCCTGCTCTCCCGAGGGAAGATCGGAATGCGCCGTGCTTCGGGCTACTGCGTAACGCTATATTTCACTTTCCAGTCAGCGTAACCCTTTCATTATTAGCAAACTGAACATCCTGAAACCTCACTACCTCAAGTAAAGGCGGAAGATTCTTGCCATACCATACCTTGGCAAATAAACTACAAAATAAATTATTTTAAAAAAAATAAAAACAATTCCTTGTCAATCAAAGACAATAATCCCTATATTCGCATATCCTCAATGAGCCTGACAAGTCATTGAGAAAATCATAGGTACACCACTCCCATTTGTCAGGGAGCATTCAGCGGTTTTTCTTGCGTATTGTTTGGCTGTTGCGTCCATCGCAGCAGGTATAAACGCACGCCCCTTAGGCTCGTGAGACCGGGGGCGGATCGGCGGTCCGGACAGCTGGGTGGGACCCTCCCACTTGAGGGTGCTGTGCCTGGCCTCTAAGTAGCAGCAGCTATGCTAAGTGGCCGACGGCCAATACGGTCTGGTGGTTTCCCAAATGTGGGATGCCGCTACTACCACTTGAGGGTGCTCTACCTTCCAATAAGTGGAGCAGCCATGATAAGGGTAACCTGACTTTTTGGGGTAGTTCTTTAGGATATAGCCAAAAACATGGCTATATTTAGACATCTTTATTTTTTTGGTGCTCTTTGGGGGTTGTGTAAAAAGTCCATCGCCTAAATTTGTGCCAAATAAAAAATGGACGAAAGGGTAAGAACTTTATTTTTGAAAGGCGATTGGTTTATTGATCACTACTTTTTAGAATTTAATTTGACGGCATTGTGCCGTTTTTGTGTTTAGGTGACTTTTTACACAACCCCGACGCTTCTCTAACACGATTGAAATGAAAAATCAAACTTACATCTTGTTTCAGGGCCTTTGCCTGCTGGCTATTAGTACTTGTTTTTTTCAGTGCAATGACGATGATGCTGCCATTGTTTTCGATAACTGCCTCATTGAGGAATTGATCGACAGCCCCTATATACAGGGGGATACTACACTGTATTTAAGCCCCGACACTTTTACCCATATCATTGAGAATGAACGTATTTTACAGCGACTGAAGAATCACCAACCTTACGAAGAATTTATCTCCGATGAGAATGGTTTAGTCATGTGCCTACGACGCTTCTCACAGGGGAGTTGGTTTAGCTTAGATTCCTTTTTCTACGAAAATCAAAAATTGGTCGCTAAAAGAAGGTACAACAAACAGGGAGAAATTATCCGGTCGCAGGACTTCCATTGGGAGGGTGACCAGTTAAAATCCGGTTATGCAATTAGTTTCACTATCGTAAATGGACAAGTGCAAAGGAACGACGACAAGTTCGATTTCGAATATACTGGTGAGAATATCACCGAATACAAAAGAACCATTTACCTCGGTAATGGCGACACCCTTTTCACCAAAACTACATTTGCCTATGATAACAACGAAAACTTCTTGAACTACCTGACTTTCAAGCCACTGGATTTTATCATGGACTTTAGCCTTTGGCAAGCTCCCTACTGGTTCTCCTCCAACAATGTGACGTTAGAAACTGGCTATAATGTTTTTGACCAGATAGACCAGTGGTCAAGAGAAAAGATGTACACCTACACCTGGGAAAACGGTATGGTTGCTGACTTCACCTACACTTTCCAGACCAATGTAGGTAGTGATTTATTCGTACAGCCTGTAAAGGTCTATTATGAGTGTTGGTAACATAAAACCTTGTTTTATACCAGTAGTACAATCGCGCAGGCCTTTAGGCCGGAGCGCGCCGCCAGGATGGCGGGAGGGCGAAGGATGGCAGCGGTATGCGCGCAGCGACAGCGAGCACATAAGAGCGAACAGCCTGGTGCCGATCGGCACGCCCCCCAATGAAAATAAGGAACACACCTAACTTTCTCCACCACTTCTTCTACTGCCTTTCCACAATTCTGTATCTTTGTCGCTCAAATTTCAGATCTACTTGTTAGCAATGGGAACTTTGCTTTTCTGGTAGCACCTTACGCTACAGGACAGACTCCCCAAACTACCAAACCGCAAACCAACGACCGCGATGAAAGCGAACGATATACGCCAGGCTTTTTTGGACTTTTTTGCTGAGAAACAACATAAGATCGTGCCTTCGGCACCGATTGTGTTGCGCAACGACCCTACCCTCATGTTTACCAATGCGGGTATGAACCAGTTTAAGGATTATTTCCTCGGCAACCAAACGCCTGCCGCGCCCCGCATTGCGGATACCCAGAAGTGTATGCGCGTATCTGGCAAGCACAATGACCTGGAAGATGTAGGCCTGGATGGCACCCACCACACCATGTTCGAGATGTTGGGCAACTGGTCGTTTGGTGATTATTTCAAAGACGAAGCCATCGCCTGGTCTTGGGAGTTCCTTACCGACCGCATGGGCATCCCGGCAGACCGCCTTTATGCTACAGTTTTTGGTGGTGACACGGCTGAAAATTTGGAGTCGGACGAAGAAGCGCGCGCGTTTTGGAAGCGTCACCTGCCGATGGAGCGCATCCTGGACGGTGATAAGAAAGACAACTTCTGGGAAATGGGCGACACCGGCCCCTGCGGCCCCTGTACCGAAATACACGTAGACACCCGCAGCGATGAAGAACGCGCCAAAGTAGACGGTGCCACCCTGGTGAACGTAGACGATAGCGGCGTGGTAGAAATATGGAACAACGTTTTTATCCAGTTCAACCGCAAAGCTGATGGTAGCCTGGAAAGCCTGCCCGCCAAGCACGTGGATACCGGTATGGGCTTTGAACGCCTGTGCATGGTGCTGCAAAATAAAACGGCTACTTACGATACGGATATTTTCACGCCGCTGATCTCCTTCCTCGAAAAAGAAACCGGACATAAATACAGCTACAGCTACGGCCCCCAAGCCAAGGCCGATATGGCCATGCGGGTGATCTCCGATCACATTCGCGCGGTATCCTTTACCATTGCCGATGGGCAGCTGCCGGACAATGGCGGAGCGGGTTATGTGATCCGCCGTATTCTGCGTCGGGCAGTACGTTATTACTACTCTTTCCTGGATGTGAAGCAGCCACTCCTGCATAAGCTGGTACCTATCCTGGTGAAAGAGATGGGCGCAAGCTTCCCGGAATTGCAAGCGCAGGAGGAGCAGATTGCCAAGATCATTGAGAGTGAGGAGAAGACTTTCTTGAATACGCTCGAAAATGGTCTAAAGCGCTTCGCTTCCCTGGAAACGACGGGTGGACAGATCAGCGGCCAAGATGCCTTTGAGCTTTACGACACCTTCGGTTTCCCGATCGACCTTACCCGCCTGATGGCGCGAGAGCAGGGCCTGACTATCGACGAAGCGGGCTTTGAAAACGCCTTACAAGAACAGAAAAAGCGCTCCCGCAAAGATGCCGAAAAAGAAGTAGGCGACTGGCAGACCGTCAATGATGGCGAAGTGACTTTTGTAGGTTACGACCAGCTCGAAGTAGCGGGTACCGAAGTACTCAAGTACCGTACTGTGGTGGTCAAAAAGAAAAACCAATACCAGGTAGTACTGGCCACTACCCCCTTCTACGCAGAAAGCGGTGGACAGGCGGGCGACCAGGGCGAACTTATCGTTGATGGCCAAAGCCTGAAGGTAGTTGACACCCAAAAAGAGAATGACCTGATCATCCACATCGTGGATCGTTTGCCGGATAATTTGGCGGGTAAAGTACTGGCCCGCGTCAATGCAGAACGCCGGGCAGCGACATCGCAAAACCACTCGGCCACCCACTTGATGCACGCTGCACTGCACCAAATTGTAGGTGAGCATGCGCTGCAAAAAGGACAAAATGTAGACAACAACCGCCTGCGTTTCGACTTCGCTCATTACCAGAAAGTAAGCGACGAAGAGTTGGCAGCTATTGAGAAGATGGTGAACCAAAAAATCCGCCAAAACATTGTGCTGGATGAACGCCGTGATGTGCCCATTGCCGAAGCCAAAGAACTGGGGGCGATGATGCTCTTCGGTGAAAAATATGGCGATGCCGTGCGCGTAATCACCTTTGAGGAAGGCTTCTCACAAGAATTGTGTGGCGGTACCCACGTACCCGCTACGGGCGAGATTGGCCTGTTCAAAATTGTAAAGGAAGACTCCGTAGCTGCTGGTATCCGCCGCATTGAAGCGGTAACGGGCGCTGGTGCAGAAGCTTACATCAATGAGCAACTTCAGCTATTGGCTGACGTCAGCAACCTCCTGAAGAGCAACGACCTGGTCAAAGGCATCACCAACCTGCAAGACGAGAATAAAAACCTCAAGCGGGAAGTAGAAAAATTGGTAGCGGCCCAGGCTTCAAATCTGAAGGGCGACCTCAAGCAAAAGTTTGCAGATCGCGGCGGAGTCAACTTCCTCGCAGCTCGCATCCCGTTGAGTGATGCTGGTGCCGTAAAGACCCTGGCCTTCCAGCTAGAGAAAGAGGTAGAAAACGCCTTCATCCTACTGGCCTCAGAAAACGATGGCAAACCACTACTAACCCTGATCATCAACCAGGAGTTAGCTACGTCCAAAGACCTCAACGCTGGCAAGATCATCCGTGAATTGGCACGCGAGATCAAAGGCGGTGGTGGCGGTCAGGCACACTTTGCAACCGCCGGTGGTAGTGATGTCAGTGGTTTAGATCGTGCGGTGGCGAAGGTTGGGGAAATGGTTTGATGGTTAGATTGTTGATGGTTAGATGGTTGATGGTTTTACTGCATAGTCATATCTTTTTTTGCTTTATGGTAAAAAATCAGCAGCCATTTTGAATCAATAGGTAGCACCCAAAAATACCTCAAAAGATGAACGAAGAAGAACGCCAACGACTACAACGCAAGCTACAAGAGCAGATGGACCAGGTGAACAACCGCCCCAACCCGGAAATGGAAGGGCTCTCACCTTTGCAGATGCACCGCTTGTTGCGTTACCCGCTGGCGGAGGAAAGCTGGTTTGGCCTGCGGAGCAATCTCGCTGATGAGACCATCCTGCGGATGCCTATGATGAAGGTGTTGGTGGCCTTGCTCAAGCGTATTGCCGAACAAAAGGAAATGAAGCTCACGCAAACCGGGAATTTACCCCGAAAAATAGTGCAGGAGCTTTACCATTTGTACAATGCTGATAAACCGAGCAAGTACGATCGGGTGCCTTTGTCTGAAAATGATTGGGGAATCATCATGGAAATCCACTTTATCATTCGCGATATTGGTTGGTGTAAAAAAAGAAACAACAAAATTTCGCTCACCAATGTAGGGAAGAAATTACTGGAAAAACCCCGTGCTGAATTGTTTGAAGCTTTCCTCAAATTCCAGCTTTTCAAAGTGAATATTGGATGGAACGATGGTTATCCAGACAGTCCGGGCATGCAGGCCTGCTTGCCTTTCGCCTTGTTTCTGCTCTACAAATATGGCAAGGAACAGCGCTTTGACCATTTTTATTCCTCAGCTTATCTCAAAGCATTCCCTGCTATTCTCGAAGAGTTCCCCGGCAATCATTACTCCCCTCCAGAAGAGCAATTTAAACGCGCTTATAACATCCGGTTTATTTACCTCTTCAATACTTATGACTGGATCAAAATTTCACCTACTAAACTTTATTCAGAGCCAGAACAGCTAATCGCAACAGATCTGTTCTTCGAGATTTTTGAGCAACGCTCTTTTGAGGAGCTCCCTACCCCCGAAGATCATATCGAACGCGAAATACAGACGGCCTTATTCGATGCAGAGATGGGAGGTATCTCCTACGTTGCTAACGATATTCCCTTGGAGTTGATGAATGAATTTCACGAACACATTCGAAAATTCCATGCGGACGATGCTCCAAAGAACGAAGTACCCATTATCGAACTGCTGCCAGCGGGTTTCCACCTCGTCCCTCCCGATGAGATCACGGATGAGACCATAGCAAAAAGAGAAGTTGACCGTGTCCTGAAAGCTATGGAGGATGCAAATATCATTACTGATCCCCCGGAAGAGTTATCGGCACAAGCCTATTACTACTTTTTGCACGATGTAATTTTACCCACCAAAATAATCCCCTTCGGAGGTCAGGCGAAAACCTATTTGCCTTACGAAGAATTTTTTGAGGCCAATTTTTCAGATGAGGAATTAGACCCAGAAATACAGGCCGCTGAAAATTTCCTGCTTTCGCTCTTGTACCTGGCGGAGCCTTTCCCCATATCTCTATTAGCCGACGAGGTACGCCTTGGTGCAGAGATGGTAGACCGGGCCGAAGCTTTTGCATACATCAACAAATGGAGGGCACAGTTTAAGGAGATCGTTCCGATAAGTTTTGCCCCCGGCTACATCGAGACCGACGAAACCGGAGGCATTTTTCCAATTTTCAATATTGCTTATAAAACCCTTGACAAAGCAGGTAACGAAACCGAGTACAACAACAATGGCGTAGTACAGCTCCGACTCGTCGATGGCAACTACCTTGTTCAAGGTGCTCAGTTTCCTGGGTTTGAGCTGTAGCGTATTAAACGTATTCATCAATTAATAACTCCACATATCCATTTCCTTGTTTTGGATGGTGCGATCAATCTTTTTGCTTTCCAACAATAGATCAGTTCCCGAAAGGTAATCCTCCAGGCGGCGTCCGCGCATATCGTTCTCCTTGTAAATGTAAGAATGGAAACGACGCATCGCAAAAAGATCTTCCCAGGAAGTACGGCTATGGTCGTTACCCGGAATAATGGCAGTATGCTGCGCCAGCCAGGGCCTTGCTTCCGCATAATTGATCCAGAAAACAGGCGACTCATAAGCCGCTGCACTTAACCCATCAGAAACCTTAGTCTCTAGCAAAGGAGCTATTCCAATGATTCGCACCTGCATTTGGCTGTAGCGGGTATCAAAATACCAGACTTCCTGCACGCGCCAGCGTTTGATACGGTCAGGATCAAACTCATCTGTCACTACTTGGGTGATGTATTCTCCCGTGACCGGATCTACCACCTCTATGGTATCCGATTTACTAAGTTTATTGAAAATCTCTTCACTGGAAATACGTTCATGGAAGCGGTCGTCTTCTGGGGTATAAGCCGTAAGTTCACCCGCAGCCAGGCCCTCGGCTAATACATTAAAAAGAGCAAATTCCGGATGCCGGAAGGTGAGGTTGATCTTTTCTCTGGTATCAATGACGCGCCAAACCCGTTTTTCCCACAAAATATCGGCTTCTCTTACCCCCGCGTAAGGCAAGGGAGGAGACGCTTCATAAGCATTTTCTGCTCCTCCTTCCAGCCAGGTTTTCCCGGCCATCGTATTTGGGGTCATTTCCGTTTGCGCTACAAGCGTAGCTAAGCTACCTACAATACCTAGGCAGCAGATCCATCTTTTCAACATGATGTTCTGAATTGAAGGTTATCCCGACTTAAGTAGTTAAACACCAGCACACTGCGATGCAGCTGCAAAGTAAAAACACTTCAAGATCGGATAGAATAATGTTAAAAGTGGAGTAAGTTGAATCAGAAAAGTGTGCGTATAAAATTACAATTGCAACGCGTTTTTACGAGCATGTTTAATAATATAATGACAGAAGAACAAAAAGTAACAGCGTAGCAATGAAAAAAACGTTTTTTAACAACAAACGAACATTTGTTCGTGTTACAGAAATACCTTATCTTTGAGGAAGGAAAGTGCACTAGTAATAAACCTGCGACCATGGAGAAAGTAACCGCGTTAGAAGAACAGTTCCAAGCCCGTATTGATGCCGATGAACGCATCGAGCCCAAGGATTGGATGCCAGAAAAGTACCGCAAGACCCTCATTCGCCAGATTTCTCAACATGCCCACAGTGAAATTGTCGGGATGTTGCCCGAAGGTAATTGGGTGACGCGCGCTCCCAATCTTCGCCGTAAGGTGGCCTTATTAGCAAAAGTACAAGACGAAGCGGGCCATGGTCTCTACCTGTACAGTGCTTGTGAAACGCTGGGTATTGATCGGGAAGAACTACTGGATCAGTTGCACAGTGGCAAAGCTAAGTACAGCAGTATATTCAACTACCCCACCCTCTCCTGGGCAGACATGGGAGCCATCGGCTGGCTAGTCGACGGTGCTGCTATTATGAACCAAGTGCCACTTTGCCGCACTTCTTATGGCCCTTACGCCCGCGCGATGGTGAGGGTCTGCAAAGAGGAAAGTTTCCACCAACGCCAAGGCTACGAGATCATGCTCACGCTCAGTAGAGGTACCGAAGCTCAAAAAGCCATGGCCCAGGATGCCCTCAACCGCTGGTGGTGGCCCTCATTGATGATGTTTGGTCCTGCCGATGATGAGTCGCCGAATACCGCCCAAAGTATGGCCTGGCGGATCAAGCGATTTACCAATGACGAACTGCGTCAGCGTTTTGTTGACGCTACCGTCCCTCAGGCAGAATTCCTTGGCTTGACCGTACCCGATCCCGATCTAAAATGGAACGAAGAGACTGGCCAATACGATTTTGGTGCCCTCGACTGGGATGAATTCTGGCGCGTCGTTAAAGGGGATGGTCCTTGCAACCGCCAACGTCTTCGTGCCCGCCAAAAAGCCCACGAAGAAGGAGCCTGGGTACGCGACGCAGCTATGGCTTACGCCGAAAAACGCCGCCAACGCACCGAAGCAGCTCGCGAAGAGGTGGCTTAAGATGCGAAATTTGCCTTGAGTTATTATAATTGTTGCAACAATATACAAAGGCAAATTTCACAGTACTAGGTACTTGCTACAGCCCGCCTGGCCAAGCGGACAGGGGTATAGGGATTTTTGACTATGCTAGAGGCAAAGTCCCAACAAGAATAAACTGTAAAAAGGCAGCGTGAAGGATACGTTGCAAAAAAAATAAACCATATGAATTCCTGGCCACTTTGGGAAGTTTTTATCCGCAGCAAAAATGGCTTGAGCCACAAACACGCTGGTAGCCTACACGCTGCTGATGCCGAAATGGCGTTGGAAAATGCCCGTGACGTATATACACGCCGCAACGAAGGTGTAAGTTTATGGGTGGTGGAAAGCCGACACATTACTGCCTCCAGCCCTAACCAAAGCGAGGAGCTTTTTGAACCTGCCAACGACAAGGTTTACCGCCACCCTACTTTTTATGATGTCCCGGATAATATTAAACACATGTAGTTTGGTGTAAATGTTGGATGAGTGTAAAGGTGTAAAAGTTATTTTTAAAGCACCCTTACACACTTACACCATTACACCCTTACACCCTTCTTTATGACTAACCAGCAACACTTCGATTACCTCCTTCGCCTTGGTGACAATGCCCTTATTTTGGGCCAACGGCTCGGCGAATGGTGTGGACACGGGCCCATCCTGGAACAGGATATTGCTATCACTAATATTGCCCTTGACCTCATCGGGCAGGCACGTAGCTGGCTCGCATTAGCTGGTGAAGTAGAAGGCAAAGGACGTGATGAAGACGCTATTGCCTTTCTGCGCGACAATCGGGAATTCCGCAACCTTCTCCTCGTTGAACATCCCAATGAAGATTTTGCCTATACTATCGTCCGTCAGTTTCTTTTCGACAGCTTTAATTATTACCTCCACGAAGCACTGGTAAACAGTAAAGATGAGCAAATAAAAGCCATCGCGCAGAAATCACTCAAAGAGGTAACCTACCACCTACGTTACTCCTCGGAGTGGATGATTCGACTGGGAGATGGTACCGATGAAAGTCACCAAAAAATGCAACAAGCCCTCGATGATCTGTGGATGTACGCCGAAGAGGCATTACTTCCCGACGAGGTAGATCAAGCTGCATACGCCGCAGGTGTTGGTCCAGATTTGGCATCATTACGGCCATTGGTAGCAGCCAAACGCCACGCCATTATCACGGAAGCAACACTTACTATTCCCAAGGACGAATATCCCCAACAAGGAGGAAAACAGGGTATGCACACGGAAGCCCTTGGCTACATCCTTGCCGAGATGCAGTGGATGCAACGGGCCTATCCTGGTGCGGAATGGTAGCTTACGCTATTTAACAATCATTACATCTCCGGCAATCTTGCGCGTAAGTCCATCTCGGGCACTGATGTACTCGTAAGTCCACACCACGATGCCTGCTCCCAGGTCTTTGTTTCTAAAAGAACCATCCCAAGTTACTGGCGAAAGCGCGGTGACATTTTTAGCATTAAAAAGTTGGTTGCCCCAACGATCAAAGACATTGAGTTCACCCGAGAACTCAAAATCAGCTTCAAAAAAGAATTGGAGTCGATCATTAACACCATCGTTATTAGGACTGAAGGCGTTGGGAACAAAATACCTGATATCGCAGGAAGTCGCTTCTATGGTATACTCCCTACTTCTCTCGCCACAAGGAGTAAGCAATGAACTTTTGTAAATACCTGCTCTGGTGATGGTACGTATCCTACTGGTATCACCATTTTCCCAGGTACCCGCGAAGGGCGATTCCAGTGTTAACGTTTCTCCAGGACAAATATCCAATGCAATCTCCTCTGTCTCTACCGGTATTTCAATAACCACAGTTCGATCCATCAAAAAACAGTCTGCCAAATTTCCCCTTACCGTATAGTTGCCGCCTTGATCAATGGTCCTGACACCTCCCTGCCAGCCATCGCTCCAGGAAATGGGTACTTCATAAAAGGTGGCATCCAATTCCAGTATTTCGCCTTCGCAAAGGTAGAGCGTGTCGGGAACCACATCAAATGGTGAAACGATGACCTCATCTACGTAGGTGTAGGTGAAATTGGCCGTTGGATTGATATAATCACAATATACCAGGGTTTGTGTAGTAGGTTTATAATTCCCTAGTAAAACAAAATCTTCCGTTCCATTGGCCCTATAACAAGTCTCCATGGTCATCCAATCCTCAGCCCCATCAATGATGGTGTCTGATGATAAAACAAGCTGTTGGGCCTGGAACTGAAAATCAGAGAAAGCTAAACACTGGGAATTGGAATAGCAAAGAAAATCCATTGACCCACCACATTTTTCCCGAGGTCTAAGAGAAAAAGCTACGTATATATCAACATCCTGCGGAAGATCATCGATTAAGCGAGCATAAATTCGTTCTTCTGCCGCTGCCAAATTACTCACCAGCCCCATCATTCCCTCTCCTGACTTGGGGTATACAAGGTCAGTACATCCGCTAGTAGGAGTAGTGTAAAAATCATTGATCGAACAGCTATGGAATAAATCTGGTGTGGCAATAGGTGTATTAACAATTTTCCAGGGCATCGCTTTAAAAGCCTCCCCGTATTGGAGGTCACAGTCGGAAACATCTTCAAAACCAGGATTCGGGACATAATTGACCTGACCTGAAAGAGGCAATGTCTGAATCATTAACAAAACAAAAAAAGCCCAAATGCTACTTAGCCAATAATGATGATTCATTTTCTTGGAAGTTAATTACCCAATTAGCTTAATAGACTTGTTCGGCCGGGAACATTTGGGGGCTGACTTGCTCTCTTCCGCTCCCACTTCGCAACCAAAGTGGTCACGTAGCTAAGGCTATGTTCCCACTTTGCTCGCTTGCGGGAACAAAAGATAGCGGCGTCTTCCCTCCAAAGCCCCCCGGACGAACAAGTCTAATAATATTATTTTGTCTAGGAAGATACACTATATCCAAAGCAACACCAAATAAAAAGGATTAGGCCGTAAATCTCCCTCAGTTTTCTTAACTTAACGGCTAAATTAGGCCTTTCCCCAATGCAGGAAATAATTGAGCGATTCCGCCCCGTCCTTGTCCAAATCGCAACTCCCTATAATATGGGGGGGACCGGTTTTTTTCTCCAAGATCAGCAGCTCATCATCACCAATGAGCACTTGGTTCGCGACAACCGAGAAGTCATTGTAGAAGCAGAAAGCCTGCCTCGGCAGATGGCCAAAATCGTCTACTGGGATGCTTATTATGATGTGGCTTTATTAAAGTTGGATACTAATTACGAGTTGGCCACCGTCAAATTTCGTGAAGAAGATGAACCCGCTGCTGGTGATCAGGTATTGGCCATGGGGCATCCTTTCGGCTTGCGGTTTTCCAGCACTATCGGCAACTTATCCAACAATCAGCGCAAGCACGAAGACTTCTACTATTATCAACATGATGCGGCCCTCAACCCTGGCAACAGTGGTGGCCCGCTGGTAGATAAGCAAGGCCGAATCATTGGACTTAACGTATTAGATTTCGAAGAAGGCCAGGGCTTGGGTTTTTCTTTGCCCACCAAATTTATGCTGGAAACTATTCGCATTTACTTGGCAGCAGGGCGAAGCGACCAGACAGCTGCTCGCTGTAATTCTTGTCGCAATTTAGTTTTTGCCGATCAAAAAGAAACCCCTTACTGCCCTAATTGCGGTGCCTACCTACGCCTACCTTCCGAGTCGGAAGCCTTTGAACCCGTGGGCACGCCTTATACCATAGAGCTATTGCTAACGGCCCTCAACCATGATGTTCGCTTGGCCCGCCGAGGCCTCAACACCTGGGAAATACAGGAAGGTAGCGCACGAATCCTGGTATCCTACCACGAAGATTCAGGCTTGATCACCGGGGATGCCCACCTCTGTCGATTACCTCAGGATCAATTGGGAGAATTGTACGAATACCTGCTACGCGAAAATTACGAAGACGATGGCCTTACCTTCAGTGTCAAAGGGCGTGACATTATTCTATCCATGCTTATTTACGACCGTTACCTGGAAGTAGAAAGTGGTAAAAAACGCTTTCAACACCTCTTCGAACGCGCTGATCATTACGACAATATTTTGGTAGAACGCTTCGGTGCCAAATGGAAATACGAAGACAGTGCAGAAGATTGAAAACACTTAAGCCACCAGTATTGTTAACCTTGCGTAAAGCATTGAAACAAAGACCCCAAAACCGCGAATAATTGCGTACTTTTGCGGTCGAATTCTGGTCGGCAACAAATCTCCGGCCATTGCCAAATTGAAAATTTAATTGCATGTCTGCAACAGAAACATTGAAGTACAAGGTTAAAGATATTAACCTGGCCGACTGGGGCCGTAAAGAAATTGAATTAGCGGAAGCGGAAATGCCTGGTTTAATGGCCTTGCGCGAAGAGTACGGTGCCAGCAAGCCCTTGAAGGGTGCGCGTATTGCCGGTTGCCTGCACATGACGATTCAAACCGCGGTATTGATTGAAACGCTGGTAGAACTAGGTGCCGATGTCACCTGGTCGAGCTGTAATATCTTCTCTACCCAAGACCATGCAGCAGCAGCCATTGCAGCAGCAGGTATCCCCGTATACGCCTGGAAAGGTATGAACGAGGAAGAATTCAACTGGGCGATTGAGCAGACCCTGCGCGCTTTCCCTGGTGGTCAGCCCCTCAACATGATCCTCGACGATGGTGGTGACCTGACCAACATGGTGCTTGATGAGTATCCAGAATTGGTGGAAGGCATCAACGGTCTAAGCGAAGAAACCACCACTGGTGTACACCGCTTGTACGAGCGTATGAACAAAGGCACTCTCCCAATGCCTGCCATCAACGTCAACGACTCTGTAACCAAGTCGAAGTTCGACAACAAATACGGTTGTAAAGAATCAGCAGTAGATGCGATTCGTCGTGCGACGGACGTAATGATGGCTGGTAAAGTAGCTTTCGTAGCTGGTTACGGTGACGTAGGCAAAGGTACTGCTGCCAGCTTGCGTGGCGCTGGTTGTCGTGTTATTGTTTCAGAAGTAGATCCGATCTGTGCCCTTCAAGCAGCCATGGACGGATTCGAAGTATTGCGTTCTGAAACAGCTATTCCTCGCGCTGATATCGTCATTACTGCCACTGGCAACAAAGACATTATCACCGAGAAGCACTTCCGTTTATTGCGGGACAAGGCAATCGTTTGTAACATCGGTCACTTCGACAACGAAATCGATATGGCTTGGCTAAACCGCACCTACGGTTCTACAAAAGTAGAAATCAAGCCGCAGGTAGATAAGTATACCATCGACGGCAAGGATGTCATCATCCTGGCGGAAGGCCGCCTGGTCAACCTGGGTTGTGCCACTGGTCACCCTAGCTTTGTAATGTCTAACAGCTTCACCAATCAGGTATTGGCACAAATTGAACTGTGGACCAACAAAGACAACTACGAAAACAAAGTATACACCCTGCCTAAGCACCTCGACGAGCAAGTAGCACGTCTGCACCTGGCTAAGATCGGGGTAGAGCTAGAAGAACTTTCTGCCGACCAAGCCGCCTACATTGGCGTTCAGCAAGAAGGGCCCTTCAAGCCAGAATACTACCGTTACTAGGACTTTCTTTGGTTCGACGAAAGTCGGACAATAGTTATTTTAGTAACATCATTAGAATTGGCAGGACCGTTATCGGCCTGCCAATTCTTTTATTACCTTTGCGGGCCCAAGTATTCTGCAATAATACATCATGGATTTACTCCTTTACATTGGTATTTTTATCGTAGCCCTGGCTACACTTCTCAAGGCTTCCAATTGGTTTGTAGATTCTGCAGAATCTATCGGCCTTTCTTTGGGTATCTCTCCTTTCATTATTGGTGTCACCATTGTCGCTTTTGGTACATCCTTGCCGGAGTTGGCCACTTCTATTGCCTCTGTATTTGCTGGTCAATCCGAAATCGTAGTGGGCAATGTCGTGGGGTCCAACATTACCAATATTGCACTCGTCTTGGGCCTTACCGCTATCGTGGTAAAAAACATCCACCTCGAAAGCGATTTGTGGCTCATTGATATGTCTTTCCTCTGGGCCTCCGCTTTCTTGCTGTGGTTTGTCTTAGGTGATCTGCACCTCAGCACTTTCGAGTGCTTGCTCCTCATCCTCGGCTTGGTACTTTTCCTCGTATACTCCTTCAAAGGCAACGAACGCGCCGACAGTGCCGATCGTCCTAAAGCCTTGCCAAAGCATTATTTATTGCTCCTCCTGGGAGGTGTGTTGGTCTATTTCGGAGCTGATTACACCATATACGCGATCTCTGAAATCAGTACTATCCTTACTATTCCGCCCAAACTGATTGCCCTTTCCGCCGTAGCTATTGGCACCAGTCTACCTGAGGTTGTCGTCAGCCTCACTGCTGCCCGCCGGGGGAAGGCCTCTATTGCCATTGGCAATGTCCTGGGGTCCAATATTTTCAACACCTTTATTGTCATGGCAGTACCGGGCTTGCTGGGAAACCTGGAAATACCGCCAGACATCATCTCCTTCTACCTGCCCCTAATGATCGTCATGACCATCCTCTTTGGCGTCATGGCTTTCGACCGCCTCATCACCCGCTGGGAAGGCTGGATTTTACTCCTTTTCTATATGCTATTCATAGGGCAAATCGTACAGTCTTAACTACCCCACAACGAGCTAAAGACACGAACGCTTACAGGCAATTCACACTAAGGGGTCGGTGTGTCTGCAAAATTCCGTTTTGCGTCGGGCCAATGCGTGAATGTGCCCTGTCCCCCCTTAAATGCCCTTATAATCCCTCATCTGGTTCAAAAAAAGCCCCTTTGGCGTACTTGGTGGTTCAAAAAAAACAGATAATTACTAAATACTTGCTAAGTAGTTGATAAATCGTTAAATTAGCAATATCAAAAGGGAAATGGCCTTGTTTTTAAGACCATTCGTAGCAACTACACCACGGCCATTCTGGATCGTACATTTTGCTTTATTTCCAACTATCCACTTCCAATTTCTCAAAAGGGTTTCGCAACTGGCTTGCGAAGAGCAACTTTTATTAATCTCCATAGTAACTTCTACCCGAACAACAAATCAAAGACTGGTCTCATGGACGAGTGCTTTTGTTTAGTTTGCCCAAATCCGGACTTCAAAAGGATCGCGAATAACAATTTTGTCCGGAAATGAGAAAACACAAAGTACTATGAAATTATTCTACACATGGCTGCTCTTCAGCCTGGGCTGGAGTATGTCACTGACTGCTCAAACAATCGTACACTGGCCCCTTTCGCCAGATCACCTAGATGAACCTAAATCTTTTGTAGACGAAGCCCTGGGCTATCCCTTTGTGCGCGGCAACGGCTTGAGCACCCTCAATTATTCAGGCTCTGGCGTCAGTGCACAAAACTGGCCCCTTGACGCTGGTGATAACGACCAGGTAGATTACTACGAATTTGGACTGAAAGCGACGCCTGGCGCGACCTTGAATTTGACCGAACTGAGCTTTATGGAACGCCGATCCTCTTCGGGGCCACTAACTTTCCGCATCGTCTACTCCCGGGATGGGTTCGCTACCGAAACAGAACTCACTCAGGTCAACCTCCCCGATGACATCAACACACGAACGCATAGTTTTAGCTTTCAGGAAAAAATCAAAGACGGCGAAAGTTTGCTGTTTCGTTTTTATGCTTACCACGCCGAAAGCAATAGTGGATCATGGACCATCCGAGCCAACAGCCTAAGCATTGCGGGCGAAGTCATGGCCACCTGTAGCCCTCCAACTTCCACGGCAACATTGAGCTTACTCAACGTCGAAGAAACAACCGCCGAGGTAAACCTCACCGCAGGCAACGGCCAGGCGCGTATCCTGATCATGTCTACCACCGCGCAACCACTGACCACCCCATACCAAGGCGATGTTTATACCGGTAGCCTTACATATGGAGCAGGGCAACGCTTAGGTGCATCCACCTATGTAATCGCTACCACCTCTGCCACCAATGCTACATTTATCATCGAAGGGCTAGAACCGGGTGCGACCTACCAATTGGGTATTGTGGAATACAACACGGCTCAAATGTGTTATGCGCCGCAGTCGATGACATTGAACATTACCACGCTCTGCGCTCCTGATCCCCGTGCGGTGAACAACGTCGCGTACACCCCTTTGGACGCCAGCACGGCCATGCGCTGGGAAGGGCCCACTTGCGCAGATCGTTACTTGGTCGTCGCGTCAGAAACCCCCATCGATGGTGAACCTATCGGTCTCAACTTTACCGCCGACCCTAATTTTGGCGACGGCAACCCGGCTATCGGTTTCAATGCCATCACTTACCCGCTTTACTTTGGCGACAGCGAAGACCCATTGGTAGTCACCGGTCTAACAAACAGCACGACCTACTATTTTGCGGTCTACGTTTTGCTCAATGGGCAGTGGTCGGAAGCCTATACTTTCGAAGCCACCCCCGAAGAGAGTTGCCCTCGTCTTTATCCGGAACGCATTTTCATCAATGAATTCCACTATTCCAACGGGCCCATCAGCCAGGACCAAGGGGTAGAGATTGCAGGCCCGGCAGGTGTTGACCTCAGTAATTACGAGCTGGTGGTACAGCAACGGGTAGGCGGCAACCTCAACGTCTTTTTAGTAGAAGTCTATCGCAGTACCCTCAGCGGAATCATCGACGACGAGGGTGCGGGTTTCGGAGCCATCTGGTTTCCGGTAGCAGCCATGCCCCTTTATCGAGGATATGTGAGCTTGTTGAATACCATCACTGACGAAGTCGTCGATTTTATCGCCTACGATCCCGCTTTCGGGCTCCGGGATATCTTGTCTCCTCCAAATTTCAGCCCGATCAACCCCTCCAACTATCTGGAGCTACCAACTGATGTGCCCGGATTTTCTTTCCAGCGAGTGGGCGAAGGCAACTGCCCCTCGGGGTATACTTGGGCCCGGCTCCCCCATTCAAGAGGGCGCCTCAATCCGGGACAAACCATTCTCCCCGTAGCACTCAATTTCCTGGCCGCGGAAGCGGTTGGCAAAACCGCCCGCATCTACTGGCAGACGAGTGCAGAATCAGGTAGTGATTACTTTACCGTAGAACAGAGTACTGATGGGCGTAATTTCACCAAGATAGGTACCTTGGCTGCTGCTGGTTTCAGTCAGGACATCCGCGACTACGAGCTCTACGATCTTCAGCCCGCCAGTGGCATCAATTATTACCGTCTCCTGCAAGTCGACTACGACGGCACCATCCACAACGAAGGCATCGTCACTGTCCGCTTTGATGGCGGGCCACCTCCCCCGCTGAACCTATTCCCCAATCCAGTGGTTGATTTCACGACGGTACGTTGGGCTACCGCCGCTGAGGCCCTTCACCTTGTTGATGCGCAGGGAAAGCTACTACAAACCATCCCGCTAGACGCCACAAGTGATGGTGGCACCAAGCAATTGGACATGAGTGCCTATCCTGCCGGCATCTATTTCGTTCGTTCAGTAGGCCAAAAGGACAGTGAAGTCTGCAAGCTGATAAAGAAGTAATGCAACCACGAAGACAACGGGGAATACCACTCTGGTGGCCTTGGTGGTTCAAAAGATAAACATCCCGAAAACTGGCATGATCGCTTTAGATTTTGCTCCCCCTCTCCCCCGCTGGCTTTGCTGGTGGGGGATTTTTTGGTTTGACGCTTTTCTAGCCACTAAACCACCAATACACTAAAATTCACAAAAAACTTCCATACCACCGCTCCCTGTCTGCTGCCAGGCAGGCCCCACGGCTAATAAAAAATTTGTGCAATTCCGTGATCCTGCCTGCAAGGCCAGCTTGCTGGCAGGCAGGTTAGTATCTCTGTGGCTAATCCAGTTAATTTACAATAACTTAAACCTCCCCTATTCCCATTTCCAAGGCTTTGATTTATCTTTGAACGATTTTTAACGCGTGTGACCTCTAACCCCTTCCAATAAATATTCAATAAGCTGGAACTAGAACAAAAATTCCTGAGTGTACCTACACTCGGGCTCTTTCTTATTTATCATTTTTTAAACTCCTTAAAACGAAGCGAAATATGAAGATTTTTACAAGGGCATTTTTTTTGACGGTAGCCTTGTGCTGCTGGGGGATTGTGGGGTATGGGCAGGTGACGCTGTCCAAATGGTTATTAACAGCAAATGGAACTCCAAATTCTGTTGCAAGTAACGTTTCAGCAGCTAATTTTACAGCTGGAACAGGTGTAAGTGCTATAAGCTTTGGCACTAATGGAGCTTTTTCAAGTGGATGGAGTACAGGAGCGTTGATAAATAATGATTATTTTCAAATAGCAATATCTCCAGACCCTGGATTTGAATTAGACATAAATGAATTATTATTTAGTGAAAGAAGATCAAATACTGGCATAAGAGATTATCAAGTTCGATGGTCAAAAGATGCGTTGTTTAGTACACAAACAACCATCGCAACAGTGAATGTGCCCGACAACGATTTAGAAAGAACAGGAAATGTAACGGGACTTTCTATTTCCGTCCTAAATGGAGAGACACTATATGTAAGATTTTATGGCTACAATGCCGAAGCATCTGGAGGTACGTGGAGAATTAATGACAATACATTAGAATTAAGGGGGGTAGTATCACCAAGCGCTGGGGCAAACGACACAGACACAGAAGTATACGATCCTACAATTCAACTTACTGGTTCCATTTTATCCACAGATGATACCGCAGGAGAAGCCGTTGATGTTTTTGCATTTGACATCGAAGACCAAGGCTCTGGGGATGGTTTAGCTACAAATGTAACCAATATCCGTATCAAACCTCATACAACTAACACAGCAGATTGGACCGATCATATTCAAGGTATTGTATTGAACAATGGCGCAATTACTATTGGTAATCCAACCATCACCGATACAGAAATTAATATTCCAATTACCTCAGGAAACTTAGTGATTGCAGATGGCAATAGTAGTACGATTGATGTTGGTATATTTATGAAGACCTCTAACATAGAAGATGGTGCTATTTTTTCATGCTATATAGATGCTGACGACCATGGATTCACCGCAGATATCAATGGTTCTAGTTTTTCCAGTAGCTTCCTTTTAGGTGATGTAGTAGGCAATGATTTTGAGATAGAAGTAGATGCATCGGTATTTGCTTTTCAAGTACAGCCTTCAGACGTGGTTCTAGGAAATATGATCTCACCAGCAGTGGTAGTTTTAGCAGAAGATGAAAATGGAAATATTGACCTTGATTACAATATTGACATCCCCCTTTCAACAACGGGTACATTTGATGGAGCAGCAACAACTTCGGTTACTCCGGTGAACGGCGTGGCTACCTTCAATAACTTAATTTTTTCTGCCGCAGCAACCGGAGTTACTATTACTGCATTATCAAGTAATGATGGTTTTTTTGTGACAGGGAATTTAGAAAGTACATCGTTCAACGTATCAGAACCTGCACAAATCATTATTTCAAGGGTTGTAGATCCAGGAGACGACATTGATGGGCGTTTTGTTGAGATAAAAAACGTTGGCAGTTCTACTGTGGATATTTCTGGTTGGGATCTAAATAAATATGTTAATGGTAGTACCAGCCCTAATGGAAACGTGATCGATAGTGGAGCCGAAATAGTCCCAGGAGGAACCTATATTGTTGGTCTTCCAACGTTTGGCAATGTTTATAGTTGTTTACCCGATGAAGTTAGTTCGCAACAGACAGGAAACGGGGATGACGCTTATGCATTATTTGATGATAATGATATTCTAATTGACATTTATGGTGTTATTGGTCAAGATGGAACAGGGCAAGCATGGGACTATGAAAACTCTCAGGCTGTTCGAAACCCAAGTGTTACGATCGCAAACCCCACTTGGACTGCTTCTGAATGGACAATCACTTCTGCTGATATAGCAGATATAGATATTACTTGTGCAGCCCCAACTAATGATAATTGTGCGAATGCGACAGTGCTAATTTGTGGTACTTCACTCAATAGCGAAAGCACTTCAGGAGCCTCAGATAATGGTGACGCAACTGGCTGTAGCTACGGCAAAGGCGTATGGTATTCTTTTGCTGGTACTGACCAAGAAGTAACGGTAACAGCTGATGGTTCGGCTGACAACTTCGATTTAGGTATTAGTGTCAGTACTTCAGATGACTGTATTAGCTTCACTAATATTGCTTGTATTGACGAGTACTTTGGCAGTGGTTTTGAAGAATATACGTTCTTTGCGAACAGCGGAACTACCTATTATTTTTACATAGCCTACTATGGAAATACGTCCAGCAATATTGGTTCATTCGATATTAGCATTGCTTGTGCAGATGTATCTATCTCAGAAACTACGATAGACAATTGCTATTCAGTTGATAACATTACCTCTACTGGTTCCGGAGCTTGGCTAAACATCGTTGATGGTTCTGGTGATTTGGCAGCTTCTGTGCTAGATTCTGAAAATATGGGCTTACTCCAAACTAGTATTTACATCAATGCTGGAGATGTGCGGCAAGACGGAAATAACCTGCCCTATTTAGACCGTAATATCAGCATTGAACCAACTACTCAACCAAGTGGTACAGTTAAAGTCCGTATGTATCTAACTACTGCCGAGTTTGATGCGCTGGCTGCTGCTGATAGTGACGTATCTTCTATTTCTGACCTTAATATTACCAAATTTGATGGAGGATGTTCAGACGAATTTAATGGAGCAGGAACCGTTGTCCAACAATCAGCATCTGGCACATTGAATACGGGATATTTTGTGGAAGTCGATGTAACCTCTTTTTCTAACTTTTTCTTGCATGCTGACTTGGTGGCACTACCTGTTGAACTCACCACCTTCACCGCCAAAGCTCTCAACAACCAAGCCCACCTCTCCTTCACCACCGCCACCGAAGAAAACAACTCCCACTTCCTGATTCAGCGGAGCATTGATGGGGGTAAGACCTTTGAGACGATTGGCCAGGTAGAAGGCATGGGAGACAGCGCCAGTCCTGTGGATTATGAATATGTGGATACCAAGCCAGCGGCGGGGATGAACTACTACCGCTTGCAGCAATTTGATTTTGATGGTACCAACGAGTTTTTTGGGCCTGTAGCGGTTCGCTTTTCGGGAGAGGTGACGGATGCGCCGGTGATCTGGCCAGTGCCTGCGCGGGAGCGCTTGCAGGTAACACTCCCTGCTTCTGATAACGACTGGTTGTTGGAAGTATTCGACTTGAATGGTCGCCGCTTATTGCAGCAAACCTCGGAAGAGAAAGGCCTAGACATGTACTTTGACCTGAACGCCCTGCCAGCGGGTAGCTACTTGCTGCGTTGGAACAATGGTCGCCAGAGTGGGCAAGAGCGGTTTTTGAAGGTGTAGATGATGCTTGCCTTTGGGGGTATCGCTAGACGAGATTTTCACAAGGCAAGCTTCACGGTACCTGGTTTTGTAGACTTGGTGGCGATGCCATAAAACGAGCTTTAAGAAAAGCCCTGCTTCTCGTGACAGAAGCAGGGCTTTTGCGGTGTAGAACAAATGATGGATGTAGTGTTGCTATGTTTGCGGATAGGGTGTTTTGGGCAAGAGCAGCCCTCCGCTCCATAGAATCTGGTTTGAAACCTGATCCTATGGAGCGAAAAGAGATATACGAAGAAAAAATCAACATTTTTTTCAAAGTCCCAGATTTTGGGACTTTCTCCCCTTAAATTATCGGCATTCATCAAAATGTAATGCTATGAAACGCGTGATACTCTCTTTTTTGCTGCCAATGCTGGTAGCAACGACACACCTCTCTGCTCAGCTGATGATCAGTCAGTACTACGAGGGAGACAGCAATGACAAATGCCTGGAAGTGACCAATATGGGCAGCGAAACCATTGACCTGGCGGCGATGGGGATAAGGGCCTATTTGTTTGCGAATGAACGAGCGGATGACCCCGCCAACAATGTGGCTTCGACAGGGCAACTGCTCCAAGGTACCCTCTTCCCTTTGGAAAGTTTGGTGTTTTGTAATGGCTTGGCTACCCAGCCTGGCTACACGGTGGGAACGGCTATTGGGGTGAATTTTTGTGGTTTTAACGGCGACGATCTCGTGGTCTTGTCGACGGCCACCAATGGGCTCTCGATCGTGGGTAGTGCCTGGGCAAACCGGATAGACGTGGTGGGCAATGGTACGACCTGGGGCATGGATATTGCTTACGTAAGAAAAAATACGATCCTGGAACCCAACCCAGATTTTACATGGGCAGAATGGAACACTGTTTCGCTGAGTGCCGTGAACCTGGCTGGGCCAGAGGAATCTAACTACCTGGGCACCCACTACTCGGTATTGCCCGTAACGCTCGCTGATTTTAAAGCTACGGTAAGCGCCGAAAATATTCGGCTGACATTTACGACCATGATGGAACAAAGCAATGCTTTTTTCCTGGTGCAGCGCAGCGGCGACGAAGGAAAATCGTTCCAAAACACTGGCCAAATTACAGGGCAGGGAGACAGTAGCTCTCCCGTAGCTTATGAATTTATCGACAAACAGCCACTGCCCGGACGCAGCTATTACCGCCTGCAACAGGTGGATTTTGCTGGTGATTCCGCATTCTTTGGGCCGATCGCCGTCAATTACCGTGGAAGTGCAAGCGTATTTGCCGAGGTTCGTCTGTGGCCCGTGCCGACGAGCAAGTACCTACAAATCTCATTACCTATTGCCAATGAGCATTGGCAGATAGAGGTCTTTGACCAACATGGTCGGTGCTGGTTGCAACAAACTGCTGCCCCAAACGAGACACAGCTCACGCTTGATCTTCAAGGATTACGTCCGGGTAATTACCTATTGCGATGGAAAAATAGTGGGCAAGCTGGGCAGAGGTGGTTTTTGAAGGTTTGATTTTTGGTTGGAAAAGTGTAAAAGTGTAAGGGTGTAAAGGTTTTACCAGCCAAAAACGACCACGCGCATCACGCCTCCCTTCCCCTGCGAAAAACATCCCGAAATCAGGTCATTTTCAACAATGGGAAGGGCCGGGGATGGGGCCAGTGAGCGGTTGGAAGGGTTGGAAAAGTGTAAGGGTGTAAGGGTGTAAGGGTTTGGCTAGCCCAAAACGACCGCGTGCATCAAGCCTCCCTTCCCCTGCGAAAAACATCCCGAAATCAGGTCATTTTCAACAATGGGAAGGGCCGGGGATGGGGCCAGTGAGCGGTTGGAAAAGTGTAAGGGTGCAAAGGTTTTACCAACCAAAAACGACCACGCGCATCACGCCTCCCTTCCCCTGCGAAAAACATCCCGAAATCAGGTCATTTTCAACAATGGGAAGAGCCGGGGATGGGGCCAGTGAGCGGTTGGAAAGGTGTAAAAGTGTAAGGGTGTAAGGGTTGGAAAAGTGTAAGGGTTAGCCCAAGCAGGTTTGTCTTTTTCGGGAAAATCCTGTACTTTTCAATTAAAACCCCGATGCGTACAACTTCTCTACTCCTTAGCCTCGTTTTGCTCTTATTGTTATTCAGTATAACGCCACCACCTGATCTGTCCCAGGGGTTGATTGCCTATTTTACCTTTAATGAGTGTGATGCTCGTGATGATAGCGGACAAGGTTCGGAGGGGCAACTGATCGGCAATGTACGGTGCTGGTGTGGTGTGGAAGACGACGGGCTGTTGTTTGATGGGCAGCAGGCGCACGTTGTATTCAGTGGTACCGTCAATGATTATTTTACAAGCTCAGACTTTACGGTGAGTTTTTACCTCAAGTCCGAAGCAGCAATGGTTTTCCCTCAAAGTGTGATCTCCAAGCGGGAAGCTTGCGACGATTTTCATATTTTAGATATTGCCCTCGATACGCGTCTACAAGAATTAACTACCGATTTTAAGGAAACAGAAAACAAAATTTACAGTGAGTTGGGCCCTACCCTTCCCTCGGGAAGCTGGTTGCACTACGCTTTAGTCAGGGAAGGGGTTTACGCGCGTACTTACATCAATGGCAAGCTGATAAAAACAGCTCGCCGCTGTAGTGGTATCGATTTGAGTAACGAGGCTCCTTTATCAATCGGCAATAGCCCCTGTGTACAAACAGGGAGAATGCGGCGTTTCAAAGGCGTGATTGATGAGCTGCGGGTGTATGATCGCGCCCTTACCGACGATGAAATACAATGGCTCTACGAAGAAACACCCGTAGAAAATGCGCAGATGGATTGTGTGAGTTAAGTAATTCCATGAATGAACAGCTCCCACTTTTTAAGTGTTACATTTGCAAAAAAATAACAGCAATTATGTTTGGAGACATGATGGGCCAGATGGAAGAGATGCAGGCCAAAATGAAAGAGAAGCTACGCACCATGCACGTGACTGGTGAAGCGGGTGATGGCCTGGTAAAAGTAACGGCCAATGGCGCGCGCGAAATCACGAACATCAGTATTGACCCAAGTATTTTGGAGGATGCCGAGGGCTTGGAAGACTTACTCTTGGTGGCCACTAACCGCTCACTAGAACTGGCGGCACAGTTAGAAGCTTCAGAAAGTCAGTCACTGTTGCAAAACATGCTTCCCGGTGGCTTAGGCGGTATGTTTGGCTAAATAAAACACAGATCATACTTAAACCGCTACCTTGGTCGTTCAGGAATTGTTAATTTTGCCCCACATTTAGACCATTTCCTTATGACCTTTCGGACGCTAAGTTTACTATTGCTTTTTGTTGGTTCCCTACACGCTCAAACTACCGTGGGCCTGGTGGGGTATTATTCCTTTGATGGCGATCTGATTGATCGTACTGGCAATACTTCCAATACTGGTATAGCTGTGGGTACCCCCACTTACTCTTGTGGAGTAGCAGGGCAAGCGCTCCTTCTCGATGGTGCCAATGACCAGGTGCGTATCCCTAATACAGCTAACGTTGCGGGTGAATTTGACCGGGAAGATTTCACGGTGAGCTTTTATTTCAAACCTATTGGTATCAACGGCACCCAGTACCTATTCTCTAAGCGAGATACTGCTTGTACCAACCCGCGTGAGCTGAGCATCCGATACGTTCCCGGCTCAAAAACCCTCAATACTTTTTTGGCACAGGATGAAGATAAAGATGTCAATATTATCAACCTGGTCAATAATGGTGCTTGTTGGCAACAATTGACCGTAGTGCGTGACAACCTGAGGGTAAAAGTATTTATCAACGGAAAGTTCATCTCCAGTCTGGGCACTGCTAGCCGTATCAACCTCGAAACCGAAGGCGCACTTTATATTGGTGGAGCGGACTGTATTGGAGGAATAGAAACGCCTTTTTCGGGACTTATCGACGAAGTAAGGATTTATAATCGTGCCCTGGATGACGATGAAGTAGAAGGCTTGTACGGCGCACCAGACAAAATACTGACCAATGACACGATTGTCTTCCAAGGAAATTCGCTGCAAGTAGCTCTCAATACTACCTGTGGCACCAATTTCAGTTGGACACCGGTAGACAATGTCACTAGCCCCAACGATGCTGAGCCATTCATTGATGCCCTTACCCCTGGTAATTTTGTTTACACCGTAGCCATTAGCGATCAAGTGTCTACTTGTGTAGCAGTAGATTCGTTTCGGATGACAGTGGTTGACCCAAACACCCTGCCTTGCGAAGCGGCACTCGCGAAAGCATTCACGCCCAACTTTGACAACCTCAATGACACTTATGGCCTAAGTAATCCTTTCGCCATCAGTGATCTTATTTCTTTTGAAATCTTTGACCGCTGGGGCGGAGTGGTTTTCAGCACGAATGATCCATTTGAAAAATGGGACGCCACTTACAAAAACGAGGCCGTTAACCCTGGTGTATTCCTATGGCGCATCGCCTACCGCTGTAGCGGTGAAGAAATTACGGAGACGGGAACGGTGACGGTTATTCGCTAGCAGTTCTTGTAAAGAAAAACACCCTGAGCTGGCTTTCACCAACCCAGGGTGTGCAAACCCTATGATCTCCATTCCGTCAGATCGACGGAAAACCCATTTTTTTTTGGTACAAAGTACTTGGTATAACATCTATTTTAAGGGTCGGCGACAATCACCACAGATCATCAGCGTACCTGTCTACCTGTCCGGTGGCCAGACGGACTCTGCACAGCCAGGTAAATCTAATCCTTACACCCTGCACTAAGCACCTAATACAGTGAGATTTAGCCAATCTCAATCAGGCGTGCTGGCTGAGGTTTAGCCTCTTCTTTCTTAGGCAAATTGATCGCCAAGATACCATCATTGTAGCTGGCACTGATGTTGTTCTCATCAGCCGTTTCTGGCAAAGTAAACCGACGTGTAAAGTTGGTGTAGCTAAATTCACGACGCGTGTAGCCTTCCTTCTTTTCTTCGTTCTCCGTTTTGCGCTCTGCGGAAATCGTCAGCACACCTTCGTTGATTTCTACCTTGAAGTCTTCTTTTTTAAGACCGGGAACAGCTAATTCCACTTGGTAGTCCTCCTCCGTTTCTTTCACGTTTACGGCAGGCAAAGTACCTCCGAAATTGGTGCGGGCTGGTACGGTGTTGAAGAAATCGTCAAAAACACGGTTTGCTAAGCTTGGATTGAATCTTACAAGTCCCATGATTAATTATGTTTTGGTTTTTTAAGTTAATTTGGAGGTGATCCAGGATCATCTCAGTTACACCTAAGATTATGCAAAGGATATGCCAGTGGACCAAAACAGGGAAAAGTTTGTCAAATCGACAAAGATACATGACACAAAGGCAGTTCACCTTGGTTTGCAATGACAAAAAGACAGTTACACTTTATTAACACCACCGTTTTCTACCTTTAAACCCAAAATGTTCAATTGTGGATATGCAAGATGTTGTCAGTAAACTTTACCAGGCGTTCAGCCAATACTCGCCCCAAGGCATTCAACACTGTGATTGCGGTTGCATCAACGAGGAAGATGTAATAAGGCTAGCAACACAGCCCCTACATTTGTTAAACTGGGAAGCATTAGGCCCTTACCACGGATCGGCACTATATACTTGGGGCGATCTTTCCCATTACAAGTATTACTTACCTTTTTCAAGACCAGCGTCAGCGCTAGCGCATTAGAAAACCACTACTTTGAACAAGAAACTATTGCTCCTGAATATGCAGCAATGGTATCTGCAGTACTCCAAATGTTGGAGCAGGAGAAAGCCCGCTGATCGTACCAGTGCGATCATACGATTCGAGTAAAAGTCGGAGATCTGAAGTCGGAAAGCGAAAGTAGTGGGGCACACGAGGACCAAGGGGAGAGCTCGTCACTAGGTGATCCTAATAATTCCGACTTCCTCCCGATCGCGATCGGGCCCCACTTCCGACTTCGGAAAAAGCTCTTTCCTACAAAGCCTCTAACACCTCCGCAATTCGCGCCTTGTAGGCTAAGATTCCCGGCGTTTGGTCCACATCATCGGTATCAATCTGCCAAGTGGTGACGGTACCATTTCTCTTTAGTGACAGATAGAAGCCACCTTGATCCGCACAGTCGGGACAACCAAAAATCCGCTGCTCGGTTTCCAATAGTTCTTCTGGAAATTCATCGGAGAGTACTTCTGCCATTTGAAACTGTGCATCACTTAAAGGCGTCGTCTGGAAGTCGTCAGCTTCTGGAAAACCGTATTCCAAATCATCGGCAAACAACTGCCCAGCCTGCAATTTGTAGACGGTGATACAGTTGCCAAAACATTGAAATCCATAGCGGCCAAAAATCAGGTAATCTTCCTTACTATTGGTAGTAAGTTGCTCATCATCATCACAAGACAAGAGGAACAAGAGGGGGAAAAAGCAAAGGAGTAAGTATTTCATTTAGTAAGTTTTCTTAGTAAGACGTGATCGAAAGGCAATAGCGTTGGGTACGCAAAGTCATCATCCTATTCATTCGTATAAATACATGAATGTATTTGTACGAATGAGCAGCCAACGCTTACCTTTGCCCTCATGCAACTCCACAAACTAAAAGACTTCCTCGGACAATACACCGAGTGGCTAAATAGCCAAGCGGCAGAAAAGCGTCTCTACTACTGGGAAAGCCAAGCCATTTGGCAACAACACTGGGACAGTGACACTACTGATTTTGCTCAGATGTACGACCAATCCTTGCAAAACAGTACCACTCGTCGGCTGTGGAACAGAGAGGCTTACGACCCAAAACGAATGCTGCTCGCCTTCATCGCCATGGATCATTATTTTATCCACAGCATGTTTACCGATCTTTTCAATGAAGAGAAGGACGCACACGCCCGAGCTGATCGCTTCGTCTTTTATTGCGACCAGCTATTGCAGGAATACCAGCAGCAATACCCGGCAAAGAAAGACAATAGTCATTACCACGACGATGGTTACGGGATCATCTCTCTCTACCTCAGCTTCCAATATCCAGCACGCTACGCCCCTTACGATGCTGACCGACAAAGGGCACTATTGCAAAAATTAGGAGCAGCTAATGTTCCCCTGGCAGGAGACTTTCCGCGCCACGTGAAGCTGATGCGAACCTTGCAAAATTTCATCCAGAAGGAACCTGCTTTACTGGCTGCTCACCAACAAAGATTACGCCCCGAGCACTATCAGGAAGAAAGCCTCTTGCTAGCTTTTGACTTTGGGTGCTTTGTAGCCGAAGAATTATAGTTTTTTTTCTAAAAAAACACCACCCGGGCAGCGTTTTCAACGGATAGGGAGTCTTACTTACAAATAGGCCAATAATCTTTCTTGATTATAGAAATATTTGCTGCTGATAAAGCAAACTACTCTCAAACAACAACGCCCGCTGTCGGATCATCTCCACAGCGGGCGTTTGCATTTTTTTGCTTAAATTACCCGGCACTAAGTGGTTTGGGAATATTATCGCAACGTCATTTTCTGTTCTGACAAGGCGAAAAACGTAGGCGAAGCCTAAGCTTCGGCGAGACTTTTTAACGCAGTCAGAGTAGAAAAGGACAAGTGAGAATGTCCCAGACCACTTAGTAACGGGTATAGATTCGATCTTCGTCAATCTTGACGAAATAGCCTCTAAATGTATTCCTAAAACGCAGCTCAATGAAAAGGACACTCTTTCTGTTATTCACGCTCTTCGCATTTAGCATTTTCCTTTCCGCTCAAATACAATTTGCGCCTGTGGGCTCCAATTACTACTATTGGGGAGAATACCAAAACAATAACGAAGGCCCGTTTTTCCCATATATTATCACCATGAATGTCCTGAGTGACACCATCATTGAAGGGCAAACCTGCCGTAAGCTTGGCGGGTCTAATTTGAGCTGGCAATGTGGGGAAGATTACGTCATGTACGATTACGTCTACGAAGACAATGGTCAAGTCTACCATTGGAACAGACACACTGCTAACTTTGAATTGCTTTATGATTTCAATAAAAACGCTGGCGAATCCTGGCAGGTCCCTTACTTTTGTGGAGGTTTAGACAACCAAAACTGTCCAGCAGATACCTTTTCCGTCATTGTTGATTCTGTCTCTTACGTAGAGATCAACAACCTTTCTCTAAAGGTGCAACACGTTTCATTAGAGAGTGAAAATTTAGGAGGATATGTTTTTACCATCTACGAAGGTATCGGCTGCATTGATCATTTCTACTTTTTGAAAGAAGATTTTTGTTTCACTATCCACGATTACTTTAGAGGACTGAGGTGTTTCGACTCTCCCATTGACGGTTCTTTTCCGTTTTTCACGGACGATGGTCAGTGTGATATGATTGTGGGGCTAGCGCAGGAGCTAAATACCTCCGAAGTAAGCATCTTTCCTAATCCTTTTACGGATGAAGTCATTATTGAGGCAGAAGGAACGTTTTCCATCACGCTCTATGATCTGATAGGCCGTCAACTGTTCGTACAAAAAGACGTTCACCAAAGAACAAGCATAGACTTAAAAAACTGTCTCCCTGGCACCTACTTTATCAGTATTCACCAAGGAGATAGTCGCTTGATGCAAAAGGTTATCAAGCAGAAAAGGTGATTGCAGATGATGCTTAATGTAAGCGCCTACTTCTTGCGATTGCCCGTCCGACGACGGCCTTTGTCATTGTTTCGGTCTGACTTGCGCGGGAATGAAGGCTTTTTTTGTGGTCTTCCTGAAGACACTCCTACTTCCTCCGGTTTCCGCTGAGGCCCTTCCACCAGCGCCATCTCGATACGGCGGCGCTTGATATCTGTTTCCAGAATCTTGACGCGGATTTCGTCGCCCATCCGGATTTGTTGTCCGTTGTGGCGGCCATGAATACTAAGCCGGCCATCGCCCATATCATAGGGCTGATCCATATTATCGTAGGAAATCATGCCTTCGCAGTGGCTTTCCGTCAACTCTACGAAAACACCAAAATCGGCAATACCATTTACAACACCAGCAAACTCTTCGCCGACGTGTTTCTCCATGAACTCTACTTGCTTGTACTTGATGCTTTCGCGTTCAGCATCGGTTGCTCTTCGTTCCTGGTTAGAAATGTGCTTACACTTTTCTTCCAGGTCGTTGGCGTTGACGATGTGCATACTACCCTTGGGTAAGTTCAGTTCGAAGATACGATGGGTCAATACATCACTGTAGCGACGAATAGGTGAGGTAAAGTGGCTGTAATGCTCAAAGCCCAAGCCATAGTGGCCAATATTATTGGTGGTATAGACAGCCTTGGCCATGGTCCGAATTGCCAAAGGCCCCAACATTTTCAGCGCGGGGTCGGTTTCGGCACGGAGGATCAGCATATTGTAAGACTTGGCAATCGCCTCTGAGGTGCTCACGTCCATTTCAAAACCAAGTGCTTTGGCGAACAAGGAGAGTTCCAATGCTTTATCGGGATCTGGCTCATCGTGTACACGGTAGACAAAGGGAATCGTCTTATTTCTTGCTTTCTCTTTTTTACCGATGAAACCAGCAACCTCCCGGTTGGCGAGCAACATGAAGTCTTCGACCAGCATGTGGGCGTCTTTGCGTTCCTTGACGTAGACCTCCAATGGGGTACCATCTTCATCCAGGCGGAAACGCACCTCTTCAGAAGCAAAGTCGATGGAACCATGCTTGAAGCGACGTTCACGCAGCTTTTTGGCGACCTTGTTCAACAGCTGCAACTCTTCGGGGTAGTCACCTTCGCCTGTTTCCAAAACCTCCTGGGCTTCTTCGTAAGTGAAACGGCGATCCGAGTGAATGATGGACTTACCAAACCAACGGCGAACAATTTTCATTTCTTTATCAAAAACGAAGGCTGCCGAGAAGGTCAGTTTATCCTCATGAGGACGGAGTGAACACAGCTCATTAGAAATTTTCTCGGGCAGCATCGGACAAACCCGATCTACCAGATAAACGGAGGTAGAGCGTTTGTAGGCTTCCTCGTCCAATGCTGTTTTGGGTTGTACGTAGTGGCTCACATCCGCGATGTGTACCCCTATTTCAAACTGGCCATTCTCTAATGCCCGGTACGACAAGGCATCGTCAAAATCCTTGGCGGTTAGTGGGTCAATCGTAAAGGTGAGTGTATCGCGAAAATCGCGGCGTTTTTCGATCTCTTCTTCCGTGATTTCCGTACTCAAAGCTTCCGACTCCTTGACCACTTCGGGTGGAAAATCGATATTAAAGCCATTGTTGATCAAGATGGCTAACATATCCAGGTTACTACTACCGGGTTGCCCCAATACGGAAGTGATTATCCCCTTAGGGCGAGTCGTACGGCTATTTACTTCCGCATCTTCATGGAGTTTCACCACTACCATATCGCCGTTTTCGGCAGCCTGTAGTTCTTCCAAATCCACGGCAATCTCCATGGTTTGGTTGCCTTCGATGGTAACGATGCCAAAACGAGGAAACAGCTTGAGGATGCCGACAAAGTGCTCCGTAGCACGATGTAGAATTTCCATCACCTCTCCTTCTGCTTTATTTCTGCCACGAGGCACCCAGAAACGGATTTTGACGGTATCGCCATTAAGGGCATTTTTTACGTTCTTAGGTGCAACGTAAATATCGTCTTCACGATCTTCGATCACAATATAGGCTGCCCCGGAACGGGTCATATCTACTTTGCCTTCGGCGGTTTTCTGATCACTTTCGGCCACGTATTCGCGGTTTATCTGGTACTTGAAATTGTCCTTTGCGTACAAAGCATTGTCGGTTACCAGTTGTTCAATAGCGTACTGAACGGCATCCTTGTTGTTGGTAATCTTTAGTTTGGCAATCACCTGGCGAGGATTGTACTGCTTGCCAGGGTGTCGTTGAAAAAGTCTTAATACTGCGCGTTGTAAGTCTTTTGTGCTAAGTTTTTTGCCTTTGATTTTAGGCTTTTTTTTGTTTTTAGTCATGTTGTTTTTTCGTCTGAATCAGCTGCGACAAGTAGCATACTATTATCTATTCTCATTCTCCGCCTTACCCTGGGATGAGCCAGGTAAATTGCTATTGATTCGCACAACGGTAAGCTAAGGAAATATTTGCTGGTGAGCAACTGTAATTGAAACCGGCCAGAAGAAAGGAATGTTCTAAGGAGTGGCCGTCTTTTGGGGATTATTTATAAAATTGGTTTATTCGTTCAGGGAGTAAACGTTTCAGCATGGCGAATAGTTCCGTTGCAAGTACTTTTTCTACAAAGGCACTACCAGTTGTAAGCAAACTGAACCTGTACAAACCGCAAGTCTGCTGGAGCCAAGTCGGGGTTAGCAGTAGGAAGAACGCTGCTGGACAGTACGCCCTTTTGATATCCGTTAAAGGCCTGCACTAAACGTTCCTTGCGGTAGGCAAATGACAAACTATATTGCTTAAGCCACCTTATCCTTAGCCCCATCTGCAAAAAGTGTCCTGTGGAAACTCGCTGTCCGCCTCTAAACTCCTGATAAACAGGAAGATTATGAGCTGTAGTATTTGGATTAGAGAATTCAATGACGCGTTTAAAATTCAGCGGAAAAACAATACTTGCACCCCCACCAAAGAAGGGCTGAACAGACCAGCGCTGTGCCATTTCCAGGTTGATTCCCGGATATAGATAAAGATTGTTCATGCTGAAGAGCTCTGTCCCTTGTGATGATAGCCTGTAATAGATCTGATGAACAGTAAAGTTTCTGCTCCTGAGCTGCAACTGCCCGTACAACCAGGGAAACTTCCTCAACGGCGCGTAATCCAAAACCAAAGATGCTCTAGGCATGTGTAGCGCAAAGCGTTTTTCAGCAGGATAGCCCCGTAAGCTTAATAGGGTACTGTTCTCTTTGTTCTCCTTCCCAAAATCAACACCAGCACTCACTCGAAAACGTACGGGCTGAATATTATGAATAGGATAAGCTTCCTTACTGTCCAAGCATTCATTCAATTGGCGGACCACTTCCATTGCCGTCAGGTCTCCCCATACTATGCTCATAGGGCGAAAATACTGACAATTGGAGCGCAAAATACGGTAGCCTACTTCTTTGACATTTTCTTTCGTCAGTGAGTAAGACTTGCCCTTGTGATGAATAAAATAGGAATTCTCTTTTTTCCCAATCACTCGGTACAGTTGTACCTCCCCCTGGTACAGCAGTTGCCCAAGGCAGCTATGCCCGTCGTACCATGTCCCCCTGACCAAGGTATCTTTTTCGTGTATCAGCCATTCTAACTTCTTTAGATCCAGGCCTCTCTCCAAGCTTTTACGACGGGTGTCTTTGGGTCGACCAAGGAATAATAACTGATCGTGTTTCCTGATTTTGGTAGGATAAACAACGAGGAGACTACTGTCCTTTTCTCCATTGGTGTATACCCGCTGCACGGGAAGGTTTCGTTGTGCACTCAACAAGGTGAGACTTGCACAGAGGAAAAAGAAGAAAAAGAGACTACGTAACATGGTGTACAGCGCGTTTGTAGTCCTACAAGGCCGGATTTCGCCTCGCGGCGACTCCGTGGTGTGAATGCTGACTTGACGGACTATAGATTCAGAAGAGGATGATAACAAATATACTATTTCCGGCCAAGAAGCCAAAGGCAACTGTTCGTAAGCACGACGCTACTGCGCTAGGGATGGGAGCCAGGCCTCAAAGGGGCAGACCGACGCAGGAGGGCCGATCCCGCCTTGCGGGAGAGTGGCGGACAGCCCGACCCCGCTTTTGCGGGGTAGCGCCCAACAACTACAACTCTACAATTTTACCGTCTTCTGTAATTTGTAGTCGATTAGCCGTACTGGTAGCTGCGGTATATTCTTCCTTCACCAACTGGCTCTGTCCGGAGACCAGGTAAATCAATAGGTTTTCCTGAATCACGGCCATGGTCTGGGTCAGTTCCATGCCATCGTAGGTCGTGCCAGCAATTACTTTTTCTGCAATCAGATAGCCTTTGGTATCAAAAGTGAACAGCTTGTACTCATAATTCAGCAAACCAGCTTTCCAGTAGACGACTGCGTGATAATTCTTTGCTGTTGGCAAAGCAAAGCAAGCAATGTATTCGGTGACCTCGTCCATTTCTTCCTCTCCTTCCAGCGGTAGGATATATTCGGCAACAACCGCACCGGGAATGGGATCATTCTCTTTGCTAAAAAGCATGTGGGTGTCTTCTCCCAGTGTGAACGGCAATTCTACAGGAGGAAAACAGTTCAAAAAATCTTCGAAACTCGGCTTATCGGTTATTTGCTTCGCCATGGAGTGTGATTAAGTAATTTGACGGAAATAACTTATTCCATTTTTTCCAACGATTCGCGAATATTTTCACGCAAGCTCCTTTTAGTTGCTTGCTTAGAAAATTTTAGCGAATCAAAAATGGAATCAGTTATTTTTCTTCCGTCACTAAGAGACCAGCATCAGGAAATCTATTTTTGCGGCGCAAAAGTACACTTTTCTCAAGCATTCAAGGCAGAAATTTCGAATACACGCCCCTATTGATTAGAATAATTCTAAATAAGACAAGCACCTATAACGCGAGCAAACTCGCTTTAGGGAAAAACGCTTATTAAATGTAGATTTGTAGTCAATAATTTTCAATCATCCATTCTTCTTTAAACTATAATTGCCCTCGGCAACGAAAAACGAAAAACATGAGTTGGTTTACGCAATTCCTAACCTCTTCCATCGGGCGCAAGCTGCTGATGAGCCTTACCGGGCTTTTCCTGATTGTGTTTCTCTTGGTCCACCTACTTGGAAATCTCCAATTATTGGCAAACGATGGAGGTGAAAGCTTTAATATCTACGCCAAGTTTATGACCACCAATCCGTTGATTAAGTTCACTTCCTACGGGTTGTACTTTTTCATTTTGCTACACGCTATCCAGGGCCTTGCGATCTGGAGTAAAAACCGGACTGCCAGGGGTAGTGAGGGCTATGCCGTAAAGGTAACCCGCGCCGTAAATACCAACGGCACGATTGCTAAAAGCATGGGCTGGTTGGGTACCATTATCCTGATCTTTTTGCTTTTGCACATGTACCAGTTCTGGCTGCAGATGAAAATGGGTGCTGTTGACATGGTCAGTTACGGTGATGGCGAACAAGTTAAAGACCTCTACAC
This sequence comes from Lewinella sp. LCG006, assembly GCF_040784935.1. Lineage (GTDB taxonomy): Bacteria > Bacteroidota > Bacteroidia > Chitinophagales > Saprospiraceae > Lewinella. The sequence goes on from NZ_CP160680.1 coordinate 784,019, forward strand.
GCTGGTATCGGCCGCCTTTGCGGATCCGCTCTATGTAGTGATTTATGTGGCAAGCATGATTGTTATTGCTTTTCACCTGTGGCATGGCTTCCAGAGTGCTTTTCAGACTTTAGGGATCAACCACAAGAAATATACGCCCTTTATTCAACTGGTAGGCAAGGTGTATTCCATCCTGATCCCTTTAGGGTTTGCTATTATTCCTATCCTGATGTTTCTTAACAAATAACCCTACACTCGTAGTTAAACTATAAAATCAATAATATGAAACTCGAAAATAAAGTGCCACCAGGTGAGTTGAGCGAAAAATGGACCCAGTACCGCTCAACCATGCCTTTGGTTGCTCCGAATAACAAGCGTCGTCTTGACATTATTGTGGTAGGTACCGGTTTGGCCGGAAGTGCTGCTGCTGCTACTTTTGGTGAGTTGGGCTACAATGTCAAGGCCTTCACTTTCCACGACAGTCCACGTCGGGCGCACTCCATTGCGGCCCAGGGCGGCATCAACGCAGCTAAAAACTATCAGAATGACGGTGACAGTATCTACCGTTTGTTCTACGATACGATCAAGGGTGGTGATTACCGCTCACGGGAGGCCAACGTTCACCGTTTGGCCGAAGTGAGCCGTAATATCATTGACCAGGCAGTAGCTCAGGGTGTGCCTTTTGCCCGTGAATATGGTGGTTTATTGGCCAACCGTTCTTTTGGTGGGGTGCAGGTAAGCCGTACTTTTTACGCGCGTGGCCAAACCGGGCAGCAGTTGCTGTTGGGAGCTTACCAGTCACTTAGCCGCCAGATTTCTCTGGGGAATGTAGAGCTATTCAATCGCCACGAGATGGTGGATTTGGTAAAAATTGATGGCAAAGCTCGTGGTATCATTGCCCGCAACCTACTTACAGGTGAGTTGGAGCGCCATGCTGCTCACGCTGTTGTACTGTGCACCGGTGGTTACGGCAACGTTTTCTACCTGAGTACCAATGCCATGATGTGTAACACTTCTGCGGCTTGGCGTTCGGTACGGCGGGGTGCTTTAATGGCCAACCCTTGCTTTACGCAAATTCACCCAACGTGTATTCCTGTTTCCGGTGAGTACCAGTCGAAACTAACGCTGATGTCTGAATCTCTCCGGAATGACGGTCGGGTTTGGGTACCTAAAAAGAAGGAAGACGCCCAAGCTATCCGCGAAGGCAAAAAACGCGGCGATGATATTCCGGAGGGCGATCGCGATTACTTCTTGGAGCGTCGTTACCCTGCTTTTGGTAATCTGGTACCGCGTGACGTAGCGAGCCGGGCTGCAAAAGTAGCTTGTGACGAAGGTTTGGGGGTTGCGCCAACTGGGCTGGCCGTATTCCTCGATTTTGAGGATGCGATTATGCGCTATGGTCATTCCAAAGCCAAGAGCAATGGTGAAGAAAACGCCAGTGCAGCCCGTGTACGCGAGTTGGGTGTGGAAGTAATCGAAGAGAAGTACGGCAACTTGTTTGAGATGTACGAAAAGATCACAGGTGAGAATCCTTACCAGACGCCCATGAAGATTTACCCAGCGGTACACTACACTATGGGTGGACTGTGGGTAGATTACAACCTGGAGACCAATGTACCTGGGCTTTTTGCGGCTGGTGAAGCTAACTTCTCCGACCACGGTGCCAACCGCCTGGGTGCTTCTGCACTGATGCAAGGTCTAGCGGATGGCTACTTCGTGCTACCTTATACTATCGGTGACTTCCTGAGCAAGGAAATTCGTACCCCCCACTTTGACGCGAATGCGGAAGAATTCAAAAAAGCTGAAAGTGAGGTACGTGACCGGATCAATACATTGTTGAACATTAAAGGTTCCCAATCGGTAGAAAGCTTCCACCGCCGCTTAGGTAAAATCATGTGGGACTACTGTGGTATGTCTCGTGATGCGGAAGGCCTGAACAAGGGGATCAAGATGATCCGTGAATTGCAGGAAGAGTTCTACAAGGATGTCTTTGTACCTGGCACCAACGACGAATACAACCCAGAGCTGGAGAAAGCCCTACGGGTTGCTGACTTCCTGGAACTAGGCGAAACCATGATGTTTGATGCACTGAATCGCAACGAAAGCTGTGGTGGTCACTTCCGCGAAGAGTACCAAACGCCTGAAGGGGAAGCACTTCGTAACGATGATGAGTACACCTACGTAGCAGCTTGGGCTTACGCCGGACGCGGCCAAGATCCTGTGTTGCATAAAGAAGACCTCGTCTTTGAAAACGTAGAGTTAAAGACCCGATCTTATAAATAGTGTAAAAGTTGGAAAAGTGTAAGGGTGTAAGTGTACCAACTTTTAATCCCTTACGAATTGCTAACAATTGCAGCTAAAACAAAGAAAATGAAACTAACATTAAAAATATGGCGTCAACCAAACGCCAAAGCGAAAGGTCACTTTGCTACTTATCAAATGGATAACGTGACTGAGCACATGTCTTTTCTAGAAATGCTTGACGTATTGAACGAGGACCTCATTCAGAAGAAAGAGGAGCCCGTTGTTTTCGAGCACGATTGCCGGGAGGGAATCTGTGGTACGTGTAGTATGGTCATCAATGGTCATCCTCACGGTCCTCAGTACCGTACTACGACCTGCCAATTGCACATGCGGCACTTTAAGGACGGAGAAACCATTGTTATTGAACCCTTCCGCGCTTCAGCGTTTCCGGTGCTTAAAGACCTTGCCGTTGATCGTTCTTCTTTCGATAAAATCATCCAGGCTGGTGGTTACATTTCAGTCAATACGGGTCAGGCGCAGGATGCCAACTCGATCGCTATTGAGAAAGGTCAAGCTTCTCTGGCGATGGATGCAGCGGAGTGTATTGGCTGTGGAGCCTGTGTGGCTGCTTGCCCCAATGCCTCAGCGATGCTCTTCGTAAGTGCAAAAGTAAGCCACTTGGCACAGTTGCCGCAAGGTGAGGTGGAAGCAGCTCGCCGTGCTCAGCGCATGGTAGCCGTGATGGACGAAGAAGGATTTGGCATGTGTTCCAATGTTACAGCTTGCGAAGCGGAATGCCCCAAAGGCATCTCTGTCACCAATATCGCCCGTTTGAACCGGGAATACTTGAGCAGTGCGCTGACTTCTTCGGGAGAGGCGTAAAGTTGATAAGTTTCCAGGTAGAATCCTTTGGTTTCTACTGATAGAAAAGATGGGGCCGATGCTTACCGTGTGTAGGTATCGGCCTTGCTATTTTGGAATTAATTGTATATTGGTCAAGTAATAATTCTTCTCTTGAAAGTTCTCTCTCTTAATGAAAAACACACTTCTCTTTGTAACTGTAGTGATTTTAAGTCTCAGTGCTTGTCTTTCAAGCGCCTTTAACAAGCGTGTTCAAAGAACCACTATACAGCCTTACTCCGGACCTAATTCTTTTCAGGTTTCCTTACTCGATAAGATAGACGTTGAATTTGATACCTCTTATTCTATTACAGATAAGAGAGAACAAATTAAAAATCGCGTGATTCCTCTCCTACTCTATAATGAATGGGAAAGTGATTTCCTTCATCACCTCTATCTAAATGAGGAAAAGACTACTATTGCAAATAATCTACGAGAACAGTTACTGGGTACATTAAGTAATAGCACTATTCACCGAAATATCGATTCCCTTCGAGTATACATTACCGAATTAGAACTGATTACGGTTTATCACAACAAGGGATATTTAGTAACAATCCCTCTCCTATTTGGCATGAGTAATCATTATGAAATTGGGCCATCCAGGGTGAGCCTTGAGGTTGCTTATGCGTGTTTTCACGATGGCCACGTTACTGAAAACGTCAAGTTATTCAAAAGAACCATTTCAGCCGATCAAAGCAGAGGTTTACAAGGAGGAAGAAACTATATCATACAAGTTCATTTAGAACGAGCCTACGGTCTTGTTAATGAATTACTTGGAGAAGCGAGTGAGACGATTAAGCGGGAGTTGGAAGAAGAGTTGTAATTAAACAAAGACACCTGTTTAACTTCTTAGGGAGTGTCCATTGAACTGTGTCTGCAACTTTAGGAAATATGTTTGGTAAATCGATCCCCATGTGCTAGCGTTAATTCACGTCGAATAGCACTCCATGTTCTTACTGATTTATTCCAGCTGTTTTTTTTACGTTCCAGTGCTAAGAACAACTGAATAAGCAAAGCTCGTTCGCTGACCCATGCGCCTTTGGCCTTAGTCACCCGGCGAATTTCCCGGTTGAGGTTTTCGATGGCATTGGTCGTGTAAATCAACTTTTTCAGCGTCGGACTCAATTGCATACATCTCATTAAATCATCCCAATCTTTGAGCCACAAGTCTACAACCAGATCGTATTTGCCTTGCCAGAAAACCTGGAAATCTTCCAATTTCCTGCGGGCTTCGGCCTCGTTGACAGCGTTGTAAACTTCCTTAAGCTGACGTAAAACCTGACGGCTATCCTTTTCGTCCAGTAACTTAAAGGTATTGCGAATTTTGTGAACCACACAACGCTGGATATTAGCTAAAGGAAAAGTCTCGGCGATCACTTCACGTAAACCTGTCAAACCATCGCTGCATATGTAGAGGACATCCTCTAGACCGCGATTTTTAAGCTGCTGTAAACAACGTGCCCACTCTGTAGCACTTTCGGCTCCTTGACCAGGAATCAAAGCAATGATCTCGCGTTTTCCTTCCACCGTAATCCCGTATACAACATAAAGGGCAATACGGCTGACCTGTCCATCACGACGTACATCCAAATAGATCGCATCAATGAACATCACTACCAACAGCGCAGGTAAGGGACTGTTTCGCCAAGCTTCTACTCGCTCCCAAGTGCTGTTGATTACAGACGAAATACGACTGTCGCTCATCTGAGCCCCGTACATACGCTCTAAGTGCAACCGAATGTCACTGATTGAGTTACTCATTGAGTACAGCTCCAGAATCTGGTTGTCAAAACCTAAGCCTAGTTCATATTGCCGCTTCTTGACCGTCAAGGGCTCGAAACTACCGTTACGATCACGGCTGTAGTGAATCTCAACAGGGCCAGCCTCGGAGCGAACTTCCTTAGATAGCTGCCCATTGCGCTTATTGGTTAAACCTTGGGCTTTTTCCCCTTGGATGTGGTCTTCTAGTTCTGCCGCTAAAGCTCCTTCCAAAAAGTTAGCAATCAAAGGCTTGAGAAGACCGTCTTCTCCTGTTAATCCCTTACCTTGAATTAGGCCCGCAATAACTTGCTGGCGATATGACTCAAAATCGAAATCCGACAGAGTCTCTTCTTTTTTGGTTTTCTTTGACATAATTAAATGTGTCTACTTTTGACGCAGACACAGTTCAATGGATACTCCTACTTCTTACTACTTCTAGCTCGCTAACTTCTTTCTCTTGTCGGCTAGCTTGTAGCATATTGATGCCCGCAATAATCACCCAAACGATATTCAGGACACTAGAAGGATAAGCTCCCAAAAATATGGTGTTGATAATTAATAAAGCTCCACCAATAAAGTTCATTGCCTGGTACCACAATGACTGCGCCGCTAGATAATTAAAGCTATTGAGCAGATACGCTAATATCAATAAAGCCGACCCCAGCCAACCAAAGGTTTCAATCAGGATATCCATAAGTATTCTATTTTTTTTGCAAAACTAAAGAGGATAATTTAGAATGGGAAAGATATAGTTCCCTCGTAAACGACGAAAACCCAATCACGTTTCGTGTTGAGTTTTGGTAATGGCTAGATGGTTGTTGGTTGTTGGTTGATGGTTGATGGTTGATGGTTGATGGTTGGGCTAAAAATGGAGAAGGGCCATCCGCGTTGTGCGAATGACCCTTCATAAAATTGGCAGCGACCTACTCTCCCACCTAAAGGCAGTACCATCGGCGCTAAGGAGCTTAACTTCTCTGTTCGGAATGGGAAGAGGTGAACCTCCTTGCTATAGCCACCAATAATTCTTTACAGCTTTCGCTGCTTATTTCTTTTGTTTATCCATTGATAAACATAGACAAGAAAAGGGATAAAGTTGTAGTCTACTCGGCTTACTACCGTAAAGCGTCAAGTAAAGTTATATTTTAAAAAGGAAGCTTTCGGGTAATTAGTACTACTCGGCTCCATACATTACTGCACTTCCACCTATAGCCTATCAACGTAGTCATCTTCTACGACCCTCATGGAATACTCATCTTAGAGTTGGCTTCGTGCTTAGATGCTTTCAGCGCTTATCCATTCCGAACATAGCTACCCTGCAATGCAGCTGGCGCCACAACAGGTACACTAGAGGTTCGTCCATCCCGGTCCTCTCGTACTGGAGACAGATCTCTTCAATATTCCTACGCCCACAACAGATAGAGACCGAACTGTCTTGCGACGTTCTGAACCCAGCTCGCGTGCCACTTTAATGGGCGAACAGCCCAACCCTTGGGACCTTCTCCAGCCCCAGGATGTGACGAGCCGACATCGAGGTGCCAAACCTCCCCGTCGATGTGAGCTCTTGGGGGAGATCAGCCTGTTATCCCCGGAGTACCTTTTATCCTTTGAGCGATGGCCCTTCCATGCGGAACCACCGGATCACTTAAGCCTGCTTTCGCACCTGATCGAGATGTCTCTCTCCCAGTCAAGCACCCTTATACTCATACGCTCTTCGCATGATTACCAACCATGCTGAGGGTACCTTTGCGAGCCTCCGTTACTCTTTAGGAGGCGACCACCCCAGTCAAACTACCCACCACACAATGTCCTCCAGTTGTTGCTGGAGTTAGTATCAAACTATAAGAAGGGTGGTATTTCAAGGACGACTCCACTGCCACTGGCGTGACCGCTTCGTAGTCTCCCACCTATCCTACACATCTTATAGCCTAACACAATGTGAAGCTGTAGTAAAGGTTCACGGGGTCTTTTCGTCCCGTTGCGGGTAATCGGCATCTTCACCGATACTTCAATTTCACCGAGCTCATGGCTGAGACAGTGCCCAGATCGTTACACCATTCGTGCAGGTCGGAACTTACCCGACAAGGAATTTCGCTACCTTAGGACCGTTATAGTTACGGCCGCCGTTTACTGGGGCTTCAGTCAATAGCTTTGGGTTACCCCTAACTACCTTCCTTAACCTTCCAGCACCGGGCAGGTGTCAGACCCTATACTTCATCTTTCGATTTTGCAGAGTCCTGTGTTTTTGCTAAACAGTCGCCTGGGCCTTTTCACTGCGCCCACTACTAGAGTGGGGACGCTTCTCCCGAAGTTACGCGTCGAATTTGCCTAGTTCCTTAGCCATGAATCACTCGAGCGCCTGAGGATACTCTCCTCGACTACCTGTGTCGGTTTACGGTACGGGCTGCTTCACTCGCTGTTTCTTGGAAGTCGATTCAATGGATTATCAGTTCGGACCGGAGCCCTCCCTGTACTATCCCACAGTTACCCGTGGTTCAACGTACTATTCCGTCAGTACGCACCATCTACACGCCTCCGTCACTTTCATTGTGAGCAGGTACGGGAATATTAACCCGTTTGCCATCGGCTTCGCCTTGCGGCTACACCTTAGGACCCGACTAACCCTGTTCTGATTAGCATCGAACGAGGAAACCTTAGTCTTACGGCGACAAGGTTTCTCACCTTGTTTATCGTTACTCATGCCTACATTTGCTTTTGTAGCCAGTCCACCATGCCTCACAGCACAGCTTCTGCCCAACTACAATGCTCCCCTACCAATCCTTACGGATTCCATAGCTTCGGTGGTTTACTTAATGCCCGAGTATTTTCCGCGCAAGAACGCTCGACTAGTGAGCTGTTACGCACTCTTTAAATGAATGGCTGCTTCCAAGCCAACATCCTAGCTGTCTTAGCATCCTCACATCGTTCATGCAACTTAGTAAACACTTGGGGACCTTAGCTGATGGTCTGGGTTGTTTCCCTTTTGGCAATGGACCTTAGCACCCACTGCCTCACTGCCGGTGCAGTGTAATGGCATTCGGAGTTCGTCAGGGGTTGGTAGGCGGTGAAGCCCCCTAGCCCTATCGGTAGCTCTACCTCCATCACACTCGATCCGACGCTGCACCTAAATGCATTTCGGGGAGTACGAGCTATCTCCTGGTTTGATTGGCCTTTCACCCCTACCCACAGGTCATCCGAACATTTTTCAACATGTACCGGTTCGGTCCTCCAGTTGGAGACTATCCAACCTTCAACCTGCCCATGGGTAGATCACCAGGTTTCGCGTCTACCCCTACTAGCTTGCGCCCTATTCAGACTCGCTTTCGCTTCGCCTACAGCCCTGAAGGCCTTAAACTCGCTAGTAAGGTGTAACTCGTAGGCTCATTATGCAAAAGGCACGCCGTCATTCCGATAAATCGAAACTCCGACCGCTTGTAAGCGCACGGTTTCAGGGTCTTTTCACTCCCCTTCTGGGGGTTCTTTTCACCTTTCCCTCACGGTACTGGTTCACTATCGGTCTCTCAGGAGTATTTAGCCTTAGCGGATGGTGCCGCTAGATTCAGACAGGATTTCTCCGGTCCCGCCTTACTCAGGATAC